>JBQGEH010000670.1:0-3884 GCA_052039515.1 Nakamurella sp.
AGGTTTTTCACCAGCCCCCCCCTTGGGCCCCGACCGACCCCCAAATACGTTCAGCGAACGTTCGCGCAGCAGGTGTGGACGGCCGACGGAAGGTCCTTCATGCGGGTGTCGTTCGTCTCGACCGGTGGGACCATCGCGTCCCGGAGCGGAGAGCTCGGCCTGGTCGTGGCCGACGGTGTCGTCGAGATGATGCGGAGACTCCCCCCGGGCACCCCGCACGACATCGTCCCCGTCGACCTGGGTTCGCGGCCGAGCTTCGCGCTGAGCGTCGCCGACATGCTGACCGCGGTGCGGCGCCTGCGGGACGAGTTCGGAGCCGGTTCGTCCGCGGTGATCGTCACCCACGGGACGGACACGCTCGAAGAGATGGCGTTCCTGTGCGCCCAGTACTTCCCGCGCGATGCGCGCCTCGTGCTGACCGGTGCGCAGCGGGCCGCGGACGTGCCGGACGGTGATGGCGCCCGCAATCTGGCCGACGCGCTGGCCGTCGCCACCGCACCTGCGTCGATCGGACCGGCCATCGTGATGGGAGGGCGCGCGATCGCGGCCGCTGAGGGGCGCAAGGTGCACACGTCGTCACTGATCGCCTTCTCCGGCGGCGCCGCCGGCGCCTCCGCGCTGGTGGAAGCGGGTGCGGTGGTGGCGTTGTCGAAGCCGGCCAGGGGCGGTGTCCTCGCGAACGAGGACGTCCCGGAGGACCTGCCCCGCGTCGACCTCGTCACGATGGCCGCGGGAGTGGACGGGACCCATCTGTTCGCCTCGATCGCGGCCGGGGCGCAGGGCGTCGTCGTCGAGGCCTTCGGGAACGGCAACGTCAACGACTCCGTCCTGGAAGCGGTCGAGACCGCTGTGGGCAAGGGCATCTACGTCGTCATCACCAGCAGGACCGGGAACGGGGTGGTTCAGCCGCTGTACGGCGACGGTGGCGGCGCTGACCTGGCCCGCGCGGGTGCGCTGTTCGCCGGAGACCTCACCGGTTCACGGGCTCGGATGGCCCTGGCGATGGCCCTGGCTCATGGGCCCGACGATGCCGCGGTCCACGGGCTGCTCGACCGGATGGTCACCGGGGTGTCCGCATGCTGACCGAGGCGGTCGTGATGGACGGTCTGGGCGGCGTCGACGTCCTGCAGCCGCGATCGGTGACCGTGCGGGAACCGGCGGCGGGCGAAGTCGTCATCGAGGTCCGGGCCACCGCCGTCAACCACCTGGATCTCGAACTGCGGTCGGGAGCCTCGCGGATGCCCCTGGCGTTCCCGCACGTCCTGGGGCGCGAGGTCGTCGGGGACATCCTGACGATCGGGCCGTCGGTCAGTGGGTGGACGGTCGGTGACCGGGTCGTGGTCCTGCCGAACGCGCCGTGCGGCGAGTGCGAGGAGTGCACCACCGGACGGGCCAATCTGTGCCGTTGCGGCTTCATGCCCGGTATCACCGGCTGGGGCGGCTACGCCGCCCACATGACGGTGGCCGCCCGGGGTCTGCTGCCGGCGCCGGGCGTCGATCCGGTGCTCGTCGCCGCCACGCCCATCGCCTTCGGTACCGCCTGGCGGATGCTGTACTCCATCGCCCAGCTGCAGCCAGGGGAGACCGTCGTGGTCGCCGGGGCCGCCGGAGGCCTGGGGCACGCCGTCGTGCAGGTGGCACGATTCGGCGGTGCCCGGGTGATCGGCCTGGTCAGCTCACCGGCGAAGGCCGACTTCGTGCTCTCCTGCGGCGCTGCCGCGATCCTGGACACGACCGACCCGGCATGGCCGAACGAGGTCCGTCGGTTGACCGGCGGCCGGGGCGCCGACGTCATCGTCGAACACATCGGCGGCGACGTCTTCGAGCAGGCCCTCACCGCGTTGGCGCCGTCCGGGCGGATGGTCATCGGTGGTGGCCACGGTGGCGAACACCCGCGGTTGGACGTCGTCGAGGCCTTCCGCAACGAGTTCCGGCTGCTCGGGAGCCGCAGTCAGCAGCCCCATGAGGTGGCCAGGGTGCTGCAGTTGCTCGCCGACGGTCACATCCGACCGGCCGTGGACGAGGTGCTGCCGATGGCGGACGCGGCGCGGGCGCATGCGTTGATCGCCGCCCGCGGTGTCCGCGGCAAATTGGTGCTCACGCCGTGACCGCCACGATGACGACATCCGCCGATCTGGCGCTCGGCCGCATCGTCGATCGTGCGGTCGAGGCCGCCGGGGCCGTTGTGCAGGCAGGGGATGTCGACCGGACCGCCCGCCGGATGATGGTCCGCTCGATCGCCGGCGCGATCGCCGGCGGTGCAGACCCGGTGATCGAGACCCTGGCGCGCGCCGCTGGTCCCGGTAGCCACCCGGTGCTGACCGGGCGGCCGCCGGTGTCGACGGCCGCCGCGGCCGCGGGGATCCACGCCGCCGCGGTCACGGTCGCCCAGTGCGACGACGGTCTCCGTGAGGCGGCCGGGCACCCGGGACTGCACGCCTTCGGTGCGGCCTGGTCCGTCGGACGGCAGACGGACGCCCGGTGGGGCGACATCCTGGCCGCCTACGTCGCCGGATGGGAGGTGGGGGCCGCCCTCGGGTTGATGCTGGGACGGCCACGGCGTGGCACGCATCCGCATGGTGGGTGGGGTGCCGCTGCAGCTGCTGTCGCCGCGGCGCATCTGCTCGGGGGCGGCCGTCGCGAGCTGGAGGCGGCCGCCCGTGCGGCGTTGTCCGTCGCTCTGGCCGGGCCCGACTCGACCCTGACGACGGGCTCGTCGGCGCACTACCTGCTTCCCGCCCTGGGAACCGCGAACGGAGTCACCGTCGGCCAGCTCGGACTGGACCTGACCGACACACCCGCTGACGCGGTGTCCCATTTCGCCGCGGTGGCCCACCGGAACCAGCCGGACCCGTCCGCGATCGGCGACGGCCCGCTCATCCTCCGCGGCTACGTCAAGCCGATCGGGCTCTGCGCGCACACGCTGACGGCCTGGCAGATCGCTGACATGCTGCGAGCCGAAGGTCTGGCGGCGCCGATCGTCTCAGTGCGCGTCGAGGCTTACGACGCGGCGGCGGCGCTGGCCGACCGGTCAGGACGGACGGTCCTCGCACGGCGGTTCAGCGTGCCGTGGGCGTTCGCGTACGGCCTCGGCGGCCGCCGGCCGGGAGTCGATGACGAGGCGTTGCGGTCGACGGTGGACACGGTCTCGGTGGTCCACGACCCGGATCTGGACCGCGGCTACCCGGCGGGGCGGCCGGTCCGCGTCCACTGCACGCTGGCCGACGGCGGCACCGTGTTCAGGGAGGCGTCGATCCACGCCGGGGACCGGGAGTCGCCGCTGACGGACGACGCCGAGCGGAAGGTCTGCGACGGGCTGCTGGACGAGGGCCGCCGACCCGAAATGCGGACCGTGCTCGACGACCTGATGCGCGCCCCCGCCGACGTCCGCGTGAGCGATCTGCCGGCGGGTGCGAGCCCCATCGCCATCACCGATCTGGAAGGCAACCGATGACCACCACCGTCCCTGCCGCGGGAACCGAGCGCGACTTCATCGGATACGGGCGCGACGTCCCGGTGATCCGCTGGCCGAACGACGCCAAGGTCGCCGTCAGCCTGTGCCTGAACTACGAGGAAGGCGCCGAGCACAGTCTTCTCGACGGAGACACGCACAACGAGACCGTCGGCGAGATCTCCTACGTGCCCTCCCGTCCGGGCGAGCGCGATCTGAGCCAGGAGTCGGTGTACGAGTACGGCAGTCGGGCCGGTGTGTGGCGGCTGATGCGTCTGTTCGAGTCCACCGGCACCCCGGTCACCGTCTACGCCTGCGCTCAGGCCCTGGCCCGCAACCCGGAATTCGCCCGGGCCATCCTGCCGGCGGGTCACGAGGTGTGCTCGCACGGCCTGCGGTGGACCGAGCCCTCGGAGATGACCGAGGACGAGGA
>JBQGEH010000671.1:0-5497 GCA_052039515.1 Nakamurella sp.
GTCGGAGACGCCGCTCATCCAGGCCGCCCGGGCCGCCCGCCGCAAGGTCATCACCGGGGCGGAGGTCGTCGCCCTGCAGGCCGCCGAGCAGTTCGAGCTGTACACCGGGGTGCGGCCGACGCCCGATCAGGTGCAGCGCGCGTCGGCGTTCGCGCGCTCGGCGTGACCCGGCCGACCGGGTCGGGCTTCGACCCCGGGTTCCTGCCGTTCGAGGTGGCGGTGCCGACGCCGTACCAGGCGATCGCCGACGACCTCGCCGAGCCGTCGACCGGCGGGACGGTGCTCGACTACGAGCACTTCTCGCTGGTGATGAGCCGCTCCCGGCGGCTGGCCCGCTGGGTGGCGTGGAACATCGACGGCGAGACCCGGTTCGACGACATCTCCCGGGACGGACAGAAGTTCCGCGCCGACCCGCGGCTGCCCGATTCGGCGCAGGTGCTCAACGACGTCTACGACCGCAACCGGCTCGACCGCGGCCACCTGGCCCGACGCGCCGACCTGCTGTGGGGGACCCGGGACGCGGCCGAGCGGGCCAACAGTGGCTCGTTCTACTTCACCAACATCACCCCGCAGATGGACGACTTCAACCAGGCGGCCCGGGAGGGGGTCTGGGGGAAGATCGAGAACGCCCTGCTCGAGGTGGTCGACCGGCAGCGGGCCAGCGTGCTGGCCGGTCCGGTGCTGCAGCGCGACGACCCGACCTACCGGGACGTGCAGTTGCCGCTGGAGTTCTGGAAGCTGCTCGCTTACGAGATCGACGGGGCGCCGCGGGTGCGGATCTTCCTCGTCACCCAGCAGTTGCGGCCGGGGGTCCGGGCCGATCCGCTGGCGCCGTTCGAGGTGTACGCCGTCACCGCCGCGGAACTGTCCCGACGCACCCAGCTGTCGTTCTCCCGGTCGCTGCGCGCCAAGGTCGTCCGGGAGCCGGCGTTGACCGAGACGCCGGGTGAGCGGCGACCGATCCGGGAGGTGTCGGCCATCCGCTGGTGAGCGGCGCGGCAGCCGCTCCCCGCCGCTGGTCGGAGGCGGGAAGCAGCTGCTCCGGCGACTACGCCGTCTCGGACGGGTCCTTCACCAGCAGCGCGACCCCACCGAACCCGGGCAGCGTGACCGAGAAGCTCCCCAGCGCGTCGACCGTGCCGAGCTCCTCGCCGGTGGCCAGGTTCACCACGGTGCCGCCGACCGGCAGCTCCGGGGAGATGACCGGGCCGGCCACCTCGTCCTCGGCGAAGTTGAGCACGGTGACCTGGATGGCGCCGATGGCCAGCCGGTTCACCATGATCAGCATGCTCTTCTGCGGGACGTCGGGGACGTCGAGCAGGAAGCCGGTGGCGATGCCGTGCTCCTCGCGGACCGTGAGGATCTCGCTGAGCCGGGACGCGAACGAGTTCGGGTCGGCCAGCTGCTCGGGCAGCGAGCCGTAGAGGCTGATCGACTTCGGCATGCCGGACGAGGACGACGTCGCCTCCGGCGCCCAGCCCATCAGGTCGTGCGCGCCGCGCTCGATCCACCGGGTGTCACCGCTGGAGATCAGCGACTTGACCTCCTTGCGGTCCAGCGGCAGCGTCCCGCACAGATCCCAGCCGGACAGCGCGAACACCCCCGGCTGCAGCGCGTTGAACATCGCCAGCAGCAGGTGCGCCGAGCGGACCCGCTCGATGTCGTCCTCGGTCAGTGCGGTCAGGTCGGTCATCCCCAGCGTCGCGGTGATGACACTCGCGCTGGTGCAGGCGATGCCATTGGTGGTGAACGTCGAGTTGTACGGGCCGGCCTCACCGGTCAGCTTCTGCCGCAGCGTCTCCCGGACGGTCTCGGCGAGGTCGGCGCCGTTGAGGGTCTCGCCGCCCAGCTCGTACAAATCGTCCTTGTGGGTGGTCGCGAAGTGCACCAGCTCGTAGGTGAGCTCGTCGTGGTTCTGCATGGCGTGCACCAGCGAGGCCTGGTCGATGCCGACCCGCATCGCCTCGCGCAGCGTGAGCCGCAGGAACTCGGTGTCGCCGGTGGCCATCGCGTGCTGGTAGCCGGGGCGGGAGACGAAGTCGTACGACAGGTCGGGGCCGACCTCCGAGGTCGCCTTGATGTCGTCCATGGTCAGGTTCAGCTCCTGGAAGGTGAACCCGCCGACCTTGCGGACCATGCCGCCGATGAGCTGGTTCGCCGCCTCCGACAGCGGGTGGCCCTCCGACCACGCGGGCCGCTCCTCGGCGCTCTTCTCCACCCCGAGGAAGCCGTTGGCGTCCAGCCGCAGGCCACCGGAGCCGAGGTCGAGCAGCGAGTGCAGGGCGTCGCCCATGACGAGCCGCATCCCGGCGAACGTCGGGTCCAGCCAGTTGATCGACGGCTGGCCGGCCTTGAAGTAGTGCAGGTACACCCAGCGGCGCTTCTGGCCCTCGGTGTCGTAGACCTCGCGGGTGACGCTCCAGTTCGTCTCCTTGACGCCCGGCTCGTAGAAGATGACCCGCTGCAGCTGGCCGATGATGATCCCGGCCTCCTGCAGCGCCTGCTCGGCGGCGGCGTCCAGGTTGACCGAGTCCTGCCCCTCGGGGACGTCGGGCAGCAGGTGCCAGTCCGACTCCGGGATGTCGATCATGTGGTAGATCCCGGGGTAGTCCCGGTAGTTCATCTCGGCCAGCCGGAAGTCCGCCCCCTTGCCGGTGTGACCGGGGACGATGTCGTCGATGATGGTGCCGCCGTAGCTGGTGGCGGACTCGCACATGGCGCGGAAGTCGTCCTCGGTGCCGAACAGCGGGTCCATCGCCATGCTGATCCGGTCGAAGTGACCGTCGATGCTCGGAGTCGGCTCCCAGCCGGTGATGCCGCCGGCCAGCTTCACCGGCCCGGTGTGCACGCCCTTGATACCGATGCGGGAGAACGCGGCCCACAGGTCCTCCGCGCCCAGCGCGGACAGGAACGTCTGGTTCCGCTTGGTCACCAGCGACAGCGGATAGGCGGTGAACCACACGGACGCGCGGTCGACCGCGGCGCGCGGGTTGGGGTGTGCGAACGGGTTGGCCCACATGCTGGCCTGCCCGGCGAGCTGGCGGGCCAGCGTCTTGGCGTCGCCCAGCATCGACTGCTTGACCAGCCAGTCGACGTAGGCCTTGTTGCGGCCGTCCGGTTCGAACGGCGGCTTGAGGTCGGCGCTCACCTCGACCCGGCGGCGGGCGCGGGGACGCAGCGCGCGCGGGCGGGCCGGGTAGAACTGCTCGTCGAAGTTGATCTCGGTGGCGGGGGCGACGTCGTTCGGATCGGCCGGATCCGTCGCCCCGTTGCCGGACGTGCTGGTGCTGGGGTTCGCGGTCGCGGTCACAGGGAAGCCTCCGTCGATGGTGCCGGTGGTGCCGGTGTCGTCGTCTCCGGGGTGGGCGCCCCGGGTCCGCGCACCATGGTGTCACCCTCGCGGCGCCGACGGTTCACGTCCCCGGCGCGTGCGGCCTCAGTTGTTCTCGGGACGCCCGCTGATCCAGCAGTGCCGGGCCACCGGCGCGGCCGCCTCGAGCACCCGGGCGAGCAGTTCCTCGTCGATCGGCGTGGTGGCGGCCTCGACCGCGCTGTCCAGGTGGTGCGGCTTCACGGTGCCGATCACCGTCGTCGGGCAGCCGCTGCGCTGGATGGAGAACTGGTTGGCCAGGAACGCGACGTCCACGCCCGCCTCGGCGCAGATCGCCTTGATCCGCTCGGCGGCGGCGAGGATCTCCGCGTCCGCGGGGTGGTTGATGCCGGTGATCTTCGACGCCCCCGGGACGAGCAGACCGAGGGAGACGGCCGCGGCGTTCATGATGCCGACGCCCCGCTCCTCGGCCACCGGCACGAGCCGCTCGGTGAGGCACTGGTCGAGCAGCGTCGCGTGGGAGTAGCTGAGTACCACGTCGATGTCGGTCTCGGTGATCGCGCGCTGCAGCGTCTTGATCGGGTAGCCGCTCATGCCGATGAAGCGGGTGAGCCCCTCGTCCTTGAGCTGCTGCAGTGCGGCGAACCCGTCGGTGAGCACCGGCTCCAGGTCGACGAACTCGATGTCGTGCAGGAAGAAGACGTCGACGTGGTCGGTGCCGAGCAGCCGCAGGCTCTCCTGGAGGCTCTGCCGCAGCCGGTCGGCGGAGTAGTCGAAGACGTCGGCGCCGAAGCGGCCCGCCTTGGTGCTGACGAAGACCTCGTCGCGGTGCCCCTTGAGCGCCTTGCCGAGGCGCTCCTCGGCCAGCCCCATGCCGTAGAAGACGGAGCTGTCGAAGAGGTTGATGCCGGCGTCCAGCGCGCGGTGCACGGCGGCGATGCCGGACTCCTCGGACGCGGGGCCGAACATGTCGCCCAGCGGTGAGGTGCCGAACGCCACGGTCGAGACGTCCATCCCGGTGCGTCCGAGTGCGCGGTACTCCATGTCAGCCTCTTCCTCGAGTCCGATGCGTGGGGGCAGCTTACGGCTGCAATCGAATGCAGACAGAACCGGGGCGCGGGTTCGGGATCTTCGGGCGGATCGTGACCGCATGCGGGCGTTTTCCGCCCGAGGATGCGGACGGCCTGCGCCGCCGGGACCGTACCGGGGATGATGGGCGCCCGGACGAGAGGACCCCCGATGACGCGACGACGCCAACCCCGGGTGGCGGTGATCGGGGCCGGGTCGTGGGGGACCACGGTCGCCTCGATCGTCGCCCGGAAGAACCCGACGACGATCTGGGCCCGCTCGGCCGACACCGCGGCCGAGATCGAGACCGGGCACCGCAACGAGCGCTACATCCCCGGCACGCCGTTGACCCCGACGCTGCGCGCGTCGGCCGACCTCGGCGCCGTGGTCGAGCCGGCCGACATCGTGATCATGGCGGTGCCGTCGCACGGTTTCCGCGGGGTGCTGACCGACCTGGCACCGCACCTGCGGCCGTGGACGCCGGTGGTCAGCCTGGTCAAGGGGCTGGAGCAGGTGACCGAGCGACGGATGACCGAGATCGTCGCCGAGGTGCTGCCCGGCCACCCCGCGGGTGTGCTGGCGGGACCGAACATCTCCGGCGAGGTCGCCGCCGGGTACGCCGCCGCGGCGGTCATCGCGATGCCCGACCAGCACCAGGCCGCGCAGATCCGGGACCTGTTCCGGACGTCGCGGTTCCGCATCTACTCGAGCTCCGACGTGGCCGGGGTGGAGATCGCCGGGGCGCTGAAGAACGTCTTCGCGATCGCCGTCGGGATGGGTGATGGCATCGGCGCCGGCGAGAACACCCGGGCGATGGTCATCACCCGGGCGCTGCGGGAGATGACCAAGCTGGGGGTGGCCGTCGGTGGCGAGCGCGAGACGTTCACCGGGCTGGCCGGTCTCGGCGACCTCACCGTCACCTGCACCAGCCCGCGCAGCCGCAACCGGCACGTCGGGGAGCGGCTCGGCCGCGGCGAGGCGATCGGCGACATCCTGGCCGGGATGACACAGGTCGCCGAGGGCGTGAAGTCGGCGTCGGTGGTGATGAAGCTGGCCGCCGAGCACGGCATCGACATGCCGATCGCCCGCGAGGTCGAC
>JBQGEH010000672.1:0-3085 GCA_052039515.1 Nakamurella sp.
CCAGCACGTCGGTCTCCAGCTGCGGGAACTGCGGGTGCGCGGTGACGCTGTCGGCGCCCGCGCGGGGGTACTGGGCGGTCATGGATCCACTCCTCGTCGCACTGCACACGTCTCGTGACCCGGCGAGGGTGATCGCCGGGCACAACTTCCGTGCAGGGACGAGATCGACCGATCCCGCGGTACCACCCCGCTTGCCACCGGCCCCGGAGGGCGGTGACCGCTCGTCGTGCGGCTGTGTCGGGCCGCGCCCGTCCGGTTCTAGTGAGCCCCTGGTCGTGCCGGGGGGCCGTTCTTCCGGATGGCTCGCCGGTGATGGCCGGGTCGTCGCCGATGGTGCTGTTCAACTGCGCGGCGCCCCGGACGATTCCCGGAACGCACGAGCGCCCATCCTAGCCGCTGGAAGCGGCCGGGACGGGCGCCCGTCGAGTGCCTCGGATCAGGACGCGGTCGCGGTCTCCCCGCCGGTGCCGTCGAGCTGCTGCAGCCGCTCGGTGCTCCACGTCTTCAACCGGGAGCGGTACTCGCGCTCGTAGGTCCGCAGGCCGTCGATCTTCTGCTCCAGCGCGGCGCGCTCGGACTCGAGCTCGCCGAGCACGGTCTCCTTCTTCGTCTTCGCGTCGGCCTCGGACTTCTCCGCGTTGGTGTGGGCCTCGGCGATCAGGTCGTCGGAGAACGTCTGCGCCTCGGTGCGGATGCGCTCGGACTCGGCGTTCGCGTCGGCCAGCAGGGTGTCCGCCTCGGCCTTGGCCGCGGCCCGGGTGCTCTCGGCCTCCTCGCGGGCCTCGCTGGTCAGCCGGTCCGCGGTCTCCTGGGCCAGGCCCAGCAGGCGGGCCGCGGCGGTGTGCGCTTCACCGGTGCTGACCGGAGCGGTGGCCGGGGCGGCCGCGGCGGCGGGCTCGGCAGGAGTGGTGTCGGCGGCCTTCTCGACGGTGGGCAGCGGGGTCGCCGCGATGCCCTCCTCGTCGGTGCGGGACTCGACGGTCACGCCGGCGGCGGTGAGCTGCGCGGTCAGCGCGTTGTTCTCCTCGATCAGCCGGGCGAGCTCGTCCTCGACGAGGTCGAGGAAGGCGTCCACCTCGTCCTCGTCGTAGCCGCGCTTGCCGATCGACGGCTTCTTGAACGCGACGTTGTGCACCTCTGCTGGCGTCAGCCGCATGGAACTCCTCCGGGAACGAGCGCACCGCGCAGGACAGGGCGGCACGCGGACGTGGGTGAACAGGGATGCGAAGTCGGGGGAAACCCTACTCCGCGGACCGGGCCGGGCCGGTGGGTGCGAGCGGCGGGCGTCAGCGGGAGCTCATGCCCAGCGACCAGACCAGCGGCAACAGCAGCCAGCTCAGCACCAGGAACAGGATGATCAGGCTCAGGTCGAGCGCGAAACCGCCGATGCGGACCATCGGCACCAGCCGCCGGAGCAGCTTCACCGGGGGGTCGGTGACCATGTAGACCGACTCGACCGCGATGGCCGACCGTCCGGACGGCATCCAGGAACGCGCGAACATCCGGACGAACTCCAGCAGCAGCCGGCCGACGAGCAGCAGATAGAACAGGTACAGCACCACGTAGAGGATCTGCCAGAAGATGTTCACGATCTCGTTTCTACCGGAAGTACCGGACACCTCCACGGAAAAGCCGGCGACGAGAACTCGCCGCCGGCTCCTCGGGTGAGCGTTCCGGGTGGTCCGCTCAGCGGCTGCCCGCTCCGGCGAACTCGCGACGCTGCTCGGCCGAGATGTCGGCGGCGTCGATGTCGGACGGCAGCAGCATGAAGACCTTGGTGGTGACCTTGTCGATCGACCCGCGCATGGCGAACGCGAGGCCCGCGGCGAAGTCGACCAGCCGACGGGCGTCGGCGTCGGCCATCTCGGTCATGTCCATGATGACCGACTGGCCGTCGCGGTACTTCTCGCCGATGACGGCGGCGTCGGCGAAGCCGCTGAGCTTGATGGTGACCGGACGACCGGCCGACTTGGTGTCGGGCTCGCGGCGGGGGGCGACCAGCGGCTGCATCGCCAGCGCGCCGTGGGTCGGGGTCTCGGCGAAGCCCTGGTCGTCGCGGTCGACGCCGCGGGACTGCAGCCGCGCGTTGTAGCGGTCACCGGCCCGGTCGTGCGCGGCCGGGGCGTAGCCGCCGTCGCGGTCGGTGGCGCCGGCCGGCGCGTACTCGGAGCCGTAGTCGCGGCCGTACTCCCCGGCGTACTCGGCGCCGTCGAAGTCGTCGTACTGGTCGGACCGGTAGTCGGCGGGGTAGGCGGGGTCGTACTCGCCGTCACGCCCGGCGTGCCCGTCGTGCCCGTCGTCGGGCACCAGTCCGAGGAAGGCACCCATCTTGCGCCCAAAACCCATGGAACATTCCTTCCTCGGTCGGCCGTCACCGGCCGGAATCATCGCCCTCGATCGCGGGGAACTGGTGCTTGACGCTATCGGTCCGACGGGACCGTCCGGACCACCGACACGCGATGCGGCACGGGCGACGTCGCGTTCCGGGACGGCTCACCCGGCCGCCGGGGTCAGCCAGATCAGTCCGGCCTGGCGGCCGGTGGGCGCGCCGCGCCGGTGACTGAACAGCGTCGGGGTCTCCAGGGTGCACCGGCCGTCCACCGACACCGCCACCCCGCGGTCGGCGAACTGCCGGGTGATCCCGGCGGGGAGGTCGAGACCGGGCGTCTCCCAGCGGGTCTCGACCGCGCTGCCGGGCAGCACGGCGGCCACCTCGGCCTGCATGGCCGCCGGCACCTCGTAGCAGCGACCGCAGATCGACGGCCCGAGCACGACCTGCAGGTCGCCGGTCGACGCCCCCTGGTCGAGCATGGTGTCGACGAGCCGGTGGACGATGCCGGCGGCCGCGCCCGGACGGCCGGCGTGGGCCACCCCGACGACGCCGGCCACCGGATCGGCAGCGAGCACCGGGACACAGTCGGCGACCAACACCGCGAGCCCGAGTCCGGGCGTGCGGGTGACCACGCCGTCGGTGGCCGGGACGGGCGCGTCCGTCGCGGCGGTGACCACCGCGACGTCCCCCGAGTGCACCAGGTCCATCCAGACGATGTGCGGCAGCCCGTGGGCCGCGGCCAGCGCGGCCCGG
>JBQGEH010000673.1:0-12569 GCA_052039515.1 Nakamurella sp.
GCCGTCGACGGTGCGGTGGGCGGCGGCGCGAGCCTGGACGCGCCCGTTTTCGCCACCATCGCCGCGAACGCCGCGGGCGGGGTCGCCTGAACCGGTCCGCCCCGGCCGTTCCCGCCCGGGCACGGCGGGGCCGCCGTGTCCGGAACCGGTGATCCACGCACGGTTACCGGTAGAGTGCTCAACGGTTCCGGACGGGACCGGCCCCACGACAGATCTAGGTACTGAAGCGAACCATGGACGTTCTCAAGACGGTGCTCTCCATCCTGCTGCTCATCACCAGCATCGGGATGATCCTGCTGGTGCTGCTGCACCGCGGCAAGGGTGGCGGTCTGTCGTCCATGTTCGGCGGCGGCATGCAGTCGTCGCTGTCCGGGTCCAGCGTCGTGGAGAAGAACCTCGACCGGCTGACCCTGTTCGTCGCGATGATCTGGACCGTGTCGATCATCGGCGTCGGCACCATCCTGGCCGTTCAGGCCAACTGACCGCAGGCCCGGCCGGGGCCCGCGCTGTCACAGCTGCATGAGCATCCGGGTGTTGCCCAGGGTGTTCGGCTTGACGAACGGCAGGTCCAGGAACTCGGCCACACCGGCGTCGTAGGACGCCCGCAGTTCGGCCAACGCCTCCTCCGACAACTCCAGCTCCCCGATGGGCACGAACCCCAGGTAGCTGAAGAAGCGGGTCTCGAAGGTCAGGCAGAACAACCGGCGGAGCCCCAGGTCGCGGGCTTCCTCGATGACCCGGCGGCACACGGCGTGCCCGATCCCGTGCTTGCGCCGCCGCGGGTCGGTGGCCACCGTGCGGAGCTCCGCGAGGTCCTCCCAGAGCACGTGCAGGGCCGCGCAGCCGACGATGTCGCCGTCCAACTCGGCCACCCAGAACTCGGTGACGTCCTCGTACAGGTTGGCCAGGCTCTTCTCCAGCAGCACCGGACCGGCGTAGGCGTCGACCAGCCGTTTGATGCCCCGGACGTCCGCGGGACGGGCCCGGCGGACGGTCAGCACGGGGTCGGCGGACGCGGTCACGAGCGGTGAGCCTACCGAGCCGCCCGGCACCCCCCGGACGCCGACGGCGCCGCCGCGGATGGGCCGACGCGCGCGATGCGGGCGACTACTCTGGACGGGTGCCTGCTCCCCGCGTCTCCCTGCTCACCCTGGGCTGCGCGCGCAACGAGGTCGACTCCTCCGAGATCGCCGGCCGGCTCGCCGGTGGCGGCTACGAACTCGTCGAGGACGACGCTCCCGCCGACGTGGTCGTGGTCAACACGTGCGCGTTCGTGGCCAGCGCCAAGAAGGACTCCATCGACACCCTGCTCGCCGCCGCCGACACCGGCGCCAAGGTCGTCGCGGTCGGGTGCCTGGCCGAGCGGTACGGCAAGGAGCTGGCCGCCGAGCTGCCCGAGGCGGACGCGGTGCTCGGCTTCGACGCCTACCCCGACCTCGCCGCGCTGCTCGGCGACGTCATCGACGGGCACCGGCCGGCCTCGCACACCCCGGTCGACCGGCGGACGCTGCTGCCGATCAGCCCGGTGGCCCGGCAGGACGCGGCCGGCGCCGTGTCCGTCCCCGGCCACACCCACGCCCCGGTCGGTCCCGAGCCCGCCTCCGGGCCGACGCTGGTCCGCCGTCTGCTGCACAGCGGCCCGGTCGCGCCGCTGAAGATCGCGTCCGGCTGCGACCGGCGCTGCACGTTCTGCGCGATCCCGGCGTTCCGGGGCTCGTTCGTGTCCCGGTCGGCCGCCGAGATCCTCACCGAGGCGCACTGGCTCGCCGGACAGGGGGTCCGCGAGGTGGTGCTGGTCAGCGAGAACTCCACGTCCTACGGCAAGGACCTTCCCGGTGACCAGCTGCTCGAGCGGCTGCTCGTCGACCTCGCCGCGGTCCCCGGCCTGACCCGGGTCCGGTTGTCCTACCTGCAGCCGGCCGAGACCCGCCCCAGCCTGGTGCAGGCGATCGCGGTCACCCCCGGGGTGGCCGACTACTACGACATGAGCTTCCAGCACGCCGCCGAGCCGGTGCTGCGGCGGATGCGCCGCTTCGGCAACCGCACCTCGTTCCTGGCGCTGGTCGACCAGATCCGCGCGGCCGCGCCCGAAGCGGGCATCCGCAGCAACTTCATCGTCGGCTTCCCCGGCGAGACCGACGCCGACTTCGAGGAGCTGTGTGCCTTCCTCGTCGGTGCCCGGTTGGACGCCGTCGGGGTGTTCGGCTACTCCGACGAGGACGGCACGGCCGCCGAGGCGCTGCCGGACAAGCTCGACGAAGACGTCGTCGCCGACCGCGTCGAGCGGCTCACCATGCTCGTCGACGAGCTGGTCGCGCAGCGCGCCGAGGACCGGGTCGGCACCGAGGTCGTCGTCCTGGTCGAGACGCCCGGTGACCGGCCGGTCGGCCGGTCCGGGCACCAGGCGCCCGAGGTGGACGGCACCACCACGCTGACCGACGGCACCGGGCTGGAGCTCGGCGACCTCGTCCGCGCCCGGGTGGTGGGCACCGACGGCGTCGACCTGATCGCCACCCCGATCGAGCGGCTGCCCCGTCCGGACACGGAGCTGGTGCGCCGATGACCCAGCAGCGCGCGGTGCCGGTCCTCAACCTGCCGAACGTCCTCACGGTGTCGCGGCTGCTGCTCGTCCCGCTGTTCCTGCTCTTCCTGTTCACCGAAGGCGGTCACGACGCCGGTTGGCGGTGGCTCGCCTTCCTGGTCTTCGCCGTCGCCGCCATCACCGACCGCTACGACGGGCACATCGCCCGCAAGCGCGGGCTGGTCACCACCTTCGGCAAGGTCGCCGACCCGATCGCGGACAAGGCGCTCACCGGCAGCGCGCTCATCGCGCTCTCGGTCCTCGGCGACGTACCGGTGTGGGTCACCGTCGTCATCCTGGTCCGTGAGATCGGCATCACCGTGCTGCGGTTCGCGCTGCTGCGGCAGCACGTGATGCCGGCCAGCAACGGCGGCAAGCTCAAGACGCTCATCCAGATCTTCGCCATCGGGCTGTACCTGATGCCGCTGCCGGCGTTCCTGGAGTGGTTCCGCATCGGCATGATGGCGGCCGCCGTCGTGCTCACCGTGGTCACCGGCGTGGACTACCTGGTCAAGGCGGCCCGCATCCTGGGCGGCGCCGGGCGGTCGACCACCACCTCGGCGTGACCGACCCCGTGGTGGCCGCCTGCGGCGCCGACCCGCAGGAGCTCCGCACCCTGATGGCGCGGCTGACCGCCGCCGGCGACACCGTCGCCACCGCCGAGTCACTCACCGCCGGACTGGTCACCGCGGTCCTCACCACCGTCCCGGGCGCCAGCACGGTGGTCCGCGGCGGGTTGATCGTGTACGCCACCGAGCTCAAGCGTCTCCTCGCCGGGGTCGACGAGGCGCTGCTCGGGGAGGTCGGCGCGGTGCATCCGGAGGTGGCCCGGCAGCTCGCGGCGGGCGCCCGCCGACGGTGCGGCGCGACCCTCGGCGTCGGTCTGACCGGCGTCGCCGGACCCGACCCGCAGGACGGCGCGGCGGTCGGCACCGTGTACGTCTGCGTCGACCGCGGCGGACGGCGCTGGGAGAGCGCGGACCACTTCGCCGGCGACCGCGCCGCGATCAGGGCGGCGGCGGTGCGCCGCGCGCTCGGACTCCTGGACGCCGCGGCCGGGGCCGGCACCCAGGGTGACGGCGATTCCGCCCGTTCGTGATGTCCGTCGGGGAACACGGAACGGGTACTGCAGCGTTGCACCAGACAGTCGCCGGTATCCGTCGGACCGCCCCCCAGGGGCTCCGGGCCTCCCGAGTACCGTGATGACACCCCCGGGTCGCGAGAGCCGGGGCCGGCCTCCCGCCGCTCGCTCGTCGGGGTCCGGGGAGGAACGAACCGTTCGACGAGAACAGAGGGAGGTACCGGTGCTGCTCCGCGATGCACTGGGCGAGACGCTGCGGGATGCCCGCACTCGCCAGAACCGCACGTTGCGCGACGTGTCCACAGCGGCCAACGTCTCCCTGGGCTACCTGTCCGAGGTGGAGCGGGGCCGCAAGGAGGCGTCCAGCGAACTGCTGGCGTCCATCTGCGACGCGCTGGACGTCGACCTGTCCGACGTCCTGACCACGGTGTCCCGTGCCATCCAGACGGGCACCCCCAAGCACCAGGCCGCCAAGGCGCGCGCCGGGGTGCACGCCGAGGTCCAGGCCACCGACACCACCGGCACCCGCCGGGTCGGCGCCGGCCTCAAGCCGCAGCTGCGGATCGTGGTGCCCTACGACAACGGGCGCACCCCGGTCAGCGGCGTCGGTAGCTGACGAAGGAGAACCCGTCGCGGTCGACCCGCGCGGTCTCCACCCATCGGCCCGGGTCGATCGGCGGCAACGTCGTGTCGCCGTCGACGACCCGGTCGATGTGGGTGATCTCCAGGGCGTCGACCCGGTCCCACAGCTGCCGGTACAGCTCGCCGCCGCCGGCCAGCACGGCGTCCTGGCCGCTCACCAGCGCGAGGGCGGCTTCGGGCGAGTGCGCCACCTCGACGCCGTCGTGCCGCCACTGCGGGTCGCGGGTGACGACCACCGTCCGCCGGCCCGGCAACGGCCGCCCGATGGACGCGAACGTCCGGCGTCCCATGATCAGCGGCCGGCCCATGGTGAGTGCCTTGAACCGCTTGAGGTCGTCCGGCAGGTGCCAGGGCATGTCGTTGTCCCGGCCGATGACGCCGTTGGCCGCGACGGCGGCCACCACGGTGAGCGTCATACCGCGATCGGCGCCTTGATCGCCGGGTCGCTGACGTATCCGATCAATTCGAAGTGCTCGTAGTCGAAACGGTCCAGCGCGTCGACGCCGTCGGCGATCCGCATCGTCGGCAGCGGCTTCGGGGTCCGGGTCAGTTGCAGCTTCGCCTGGTCCAGGTGGTTGAGGTACAGGTGCGCGTCGCCCAGCGTGTGCACGAACTCGCCGGGCTGCAGGCCGGTCACCTTGGCCACCATCATGGTCAGCAGCGCGTAGGAGGCGATGTTGAACGGCACCCCGAGGAAGACGTCCGCCGACCGCTGGTAGAGCTGGCAGGACAGCCGGCCGTCGGCCACGTAGAACTGGAACAGGGTGTGGCACGGCGGCAACGCCATCGCGTTGACCTCGGCCACGTTCCACGCCGAGACGATGTGCCGGCGGGAGTCGGGGTTGGTGCGCAGCGACTCCACCACCGCGGCGATCTGGTCGATCGAGCCGCCGTCCGGCGTGGGCCAGGAACGCCACTGATGGCCGTACACCGGGCCGAGCTCACCCTCGGGGTCGGCCCACTCGTCCCAGATCGACACGCCGCGCTCCTGCAGCCAGCGGACGTTGGTGCCGCCGCGGAGGAACCACAGCAGCTCCACGATCACCGACCGCATGTGGATCTTCTTCGTGGTGACCACCGGGAAGCCCTCGGCGAGGTCGAACCGCATCTGGTGACCGAACACCGACAGGGTGCCGGTACCGGTGCGATCGGACTTGCGGTGTCCCTCGGTGAGGACGCGGTTCATCAGATCCAGGTACTGCTGCATGGGCACCGAGCCTAGCCGCCGGGATACTGGCGGGATGATCAGTGTGCTGACCGCGCGTCGGTTGCGCGACGGTGGGGTGCGGTGGGACCCGGCCGCCGGCGACCGGTTCGTCGTCCTCCAACAGGACCTGGACGAGGTCTTCGTCGTGAGCACCATGGTGGTCGAGCTGATCGCCCGGCCAGACGGCGACATCATCGGGTTCAACGGGACCACCGAGTGGGCGATGGACTCGGTGGAGGCGTCGGACGCGTTGTGGCTGCCACGGGAGGATCAGCTGCGCCGGTTGCTCGGACGCACGTTCCGGTCGTTGCGGCCGGTCGCGGACGGCTGGCAGGTGGACCTGGAGATCAACGGGGTGGCGGCGTCGGTGGTGCACCCCGACGCCGAGGAGGCCTACGGCTTCGCGCTGCTGCGCCTGGTCGAGGGGGACCGGCCGCCGGACTGAGCTCAGGCGGCGAGGTCGCCGCCGCCGGCCACCCGGCGGACCTGCAGGACCCGCAGCCGACGGCGGACCTCCGACAGCCGGTCGTCGCCGGTGGGCAGGTCGGACCAGGCGCTGACCCGGACGGCACGGCCGGGTGCGGGAGGCGGCGCGTCGTCGACGGCCGACGGAGTGAGCCACAGGGTGGCGGGGCGCCCGGGACGCACGGCGGGCGGGGTGCTCATGGCGGCGGTGGGCAACATGGACCGGCTCCGTTCCTGCTCCGGTGGAACCACCTCGGTTCTCACTCGTCGGTCATGAGAGTCACACCCAGCGTCACGATCACGTGGCCCGTTCCTGGTTCACCCGACCGTGGCGGACGGTCACGGGCGGCGACCGGGAGTGCGCTCCCGGCGCGAGCCGTCACCCGCCCGCCGCACGTTCTGTGCCGAACCCGGCCCCGGCGGAGGCCCTGCTGGCTACCGTGGATGCCGTGTCCGAGCGCCCGATGCCGCCCGCGCGCCGGGTGTCCCGGCGGGTCGCGCTGCGCACCGCCGCCGGCCTGGGTGTCGTCGGCGCGGCCGCCGCCGTGGTGTCCGCGGTGGGCCGCGCCGATCCGGTCGCCGGGGAGTCGTCCGGGCCGGTGACGGTGGACGACTGGCGGTCCCGGTGGTCCGGCCCCGTCCTGGTGGCCCATCGCGGGTCCGGCGACACCTATCCCGAGCACACCCTGCCCGCCTATCAGGCCGCGGTGGACTGGGGAGCGACCGCGATGGAGGTCAGCGTCGGCGTCACCGCCGACGGGGTGCTGATCTGCATGCACGACGCCACCTACGACCGCACGACCACCGGACACGGCCGCATCGACGCGCAGCCGGCGTCGGTGCTCGACGACATCCGGGTCGTGCAACCGCAGCTCGGCGCCTACTGGGTCGAGAACGCCCCGCCCGTACCGCGTCTGGACGACGTCCTGGACCGCTTCGGTGGGCGGGTCGTGCTGTGCCTGGAGGCCAAGAACCGCACCGCGTACGCGCCGATGATGGCCGCCGTCACGGCCCGCGGTCTGCAGCGGTCGGTCATCGTCAAGGTCCACCACACCAGCGACGTCCTCGCCCTGGCCGCCGCGGAGGGCTACCCCCGCTTCGGCTACCTCGGCGCACCGGACGAGGTCACCCCCGCCGCCGTCGCCGCGTTGGGCGCCGCGTTGGACGCGCGCCGGGACGTCCTCGTGCTGCCCGCGGGCTCCGGGTCGTCCGACACCCCGTTCCTCGACGACGGTCTCGTCCGGGCGGCGGTGGCCACCGGGGTGCCGGTGTGGGTGTTCCCGCTGCACCGCCGGGCCGAGCTGCGGCACTTCCTCGACCTCGGGGTGCGCGGCGCGGTCTGCGCGGGCTACGGCTACCTCGCCGCCGCCGTCGCGCCGGTCCGCACCGACTCCTGGGCGGACCGCCGTGTCGCGCCCGGGGAGCTGGCGCTGGCCGTGACGACGCCACCGACCTGGACGGCGGACGGCCAACTGGTGCTCGATCTGGCCGGCCGGCCGCACTTCGTGCTGGCGGGACAGTGCTGCCCGGTCGCCGACGGCGCCCCGTCCTGGACGCTGGACATCGACGTGCGCTGGACCGTCGCGCCGGACTCCGAGGACGACCTGCTGTCCATCGCGTTCGGTCACGACGACGACCGCTACTACGAGCACCGCGGCGGCGTCGGCACCGGCTATCACGTCATCCTGCGGGCGAACGGCGAGCTGGGCCTGTACCTGCACCGGGACGGCGAGCCCGCCGGCACGCGGCTCGCCGCGGCGTCGACCCCGGCACCCGCGGTCGGAGCGTGGGCGCACCTGCGGATCGAGGTCGGGCCGGACACGGTGGCGGTCACCCGCGCCGACACCGGTCACCGCATCGCCGCTGCCGACACCACCGCCCGCGGCGGCTACCTGCACCTGGGCCGGGCGTCCCGGTCGGGGACCGCGGCGTTCCAGAGCCTCACGATCGGGTGAACCGCCGCATTCCCGCAGGGCCGCTGCAAGGATCGTCGTCCCCGGAACACAGACCGGACGTCGGGGCAGGGTGGACGGATCGGAGGATGCGGTGGCAGGGCGCGGCGACAGCTGGTTCGACGAGCTGTTCTCCTCGCACGCCGCCGCCATCCACCGGTTCGTGATCCGCCGGGCGGCGCGGTCGGACGCCGACGACCTCACCGCCGACGTCTTCGCCACCGCCTGGCGGCGCCGGCACGACATCCCCGAGGGTGCCGAGCTGCCGTGGCTGTACCGGACGGCCGGGTTCGTGGTGGCCAATCACCACCGCCGCCAGCGGCCGGTCCCGCTGCACGTCGTCGGCGACGAGGGTGACCCGGAGACCCCGCAGTGGGCCGACGGCACCGATGACGTCCGTGAGGTGCTCGCCGCGCTGTCGCCCCGCGACCAGCGCATCCTGCTGCTCACCGCCTGGGACGGTCTGGACGGCGACCAGCTGGCCGGCGTGCTGGGCATCTCCCGCGGCGGCGCCGACGCCGCGCTGTCCCGCGCCCGGGCCCGGCTGCGCGACGCCTGGCGGCGGATCGACACCGCCACCGGTTGAGGCGCGGACCGACCGCAAGATCCACCCGTGTCGCGACATTCACTCAGCAGCAGCAGTTCTCGACGTCCTCCAGGAGTTCCATCATGAGCGATCCCCGCACCCCCGACGACGCCGGCGACGCGGTCGCCCGGCTGGCCGCCGCCGCCCCGGCACGGGTCGCCGACGTCGATCTGGACGCCGTCCGGCGCGAGGTCGACCGGCGCATCGCCGCCACCCCGGCGGCGACCCCACCCGCCACCCGCGGTCCGGCCCGCTGGCTGCAGGTGGCCGCGGTGGCCGCCACCGTGGCCGTCGTCGGTGCCGGCGCCTTCGTGATCGGCCGGCAGACCGGCGGTGGGGACACCCCCACCGCGTCCAGCCTGGCCGTGACGCAGACGATCGCCGCCGGCGAGGCGCCGTCCACGGAGCCGGCCGTTCCCGCCGAGGGCGGCCGGGCCACCGCGGCACCCGGCGTCGCCGCGCCCCTGGACAGCAAGGAACGCTCGATGATCGCCGGACCCGGGCGCACCCACTTCGTGGACGGCGGGCTGCCGACCGACGCCGGCACGGCCGAGGCGTACGCCTTCGACGCCTCGTCGGTCGTCGACGCGGGCACCGCCGAACGGATCGCCGGCGCACTGGGCGTCGACGGTGCCGCGGTCGCCCGGTACCAGGCGTGGGCCGTCGGCCCCGAGGACGGCTCGGGACCGACCGTGACGCTGGCCGGCGACGGTGTCGCGTCGCTGTCGTACAACGATCCCCAGGCCTACCCGGTGTGCGAGGCGTCCACCGCGTCCGACGGTGCGCCGGGGGTGGCCAGCTGCCCGGAACCTGCACCGATCAGCGGCGACGACGCCGTGTCCCGGGCCGCCGACACGCTGCGCGCCATCGGGGTGGACCCCGCCGCCTACTCGGTGACCAGCCCCGACGACCAGTCGGGCGGCGGCTTCCGGACGGTGCTGGCCACCCCCGTCTCCGGGCCGGCCGAAGCCACCGTCCGCCAGTGGTCGTTCAGCTTCGTGGGTGACCGCCTCGCCTCGCTGTACGGCCAGCTGGCTCCCACGGTGAGCCTGGGTGGGTACACCGTCATCAGCCCGGCCGAGGCGGTCTCCCGGATGAACGACAACCGGTTCGGAGCCGGCGGGGGGGGGGTGTACCCCAGGGACAACGCCCGGACCGGCCCGACCGTCGTCGCCACCGTCGACCGGTCCGCGCCGCCCACCCCGCCCGCGGCTCCGTCACCCGGCGCTCCGCTCGCGTGGCCGGTCACGGAGGTCACCTTGACCTCGGCGGACCTCGGGCTGACGAGCCAGTACCAGCCGGACGGCAGCGTCGTGCTGCTGCCCGCGTACACGATGACCGACGACACCGGCGCGACCTGGACCGTCGTCGCGGTCACCGACGACCAGCTGGCCTTCACCGGCTGACGACCACCCGGCGGGGGCGGGGCCGAGCGGAGTTCTCCGCTCGGCCCCGTTGTGTGTCCGGGGTCAGAACAGCGCGTCGGCCCGGCGTTCGACGGCGAGCAGGAAGGCCTTGCGCTCCATGCCGCCCGCGTACCCGGTGAGGCTGCCGGCCGCGCCCACCACCCGGTGGCAGGGCACCACGATCGACAGCGGGTTCCGGGCGTTGGCGGTGCCCACCGCCCGGGCCAGCCGGACGTCGCCGAGGTCCGCGGCGAGCTCGCCGTAGCTGCGGGTGGTGCCGTACGGGATCGTCCGCAGCAGTGCCCAGACCCGATGCTGGAAGGCCGATCCCGCCGGCGCCAGGGTCACGTCGAATGCGGTGCGCCCGCCGTCGAAGTACTCGGCGAGCTGGTGGTGCAACGCGTCGAACCCGGTCCCGCGCGCCCCGACCGGCCGTCCGAGCGAGCCCGGGGCCGGCGGGTGGCTGTGTCCGGTGAAGTAGATCCCGCTGACGGCGAAACCGTCGTCGGTGGGTCCGCCGACCACAGTCAGGGGACCGATGGGGGAGTCGAGAACGGTGTGCCGGCGGTCGAGAACCATCGGCGGGGCGTCGGGCGTCGTCATGTCGGGTAGACGGGGCGGCCGCGTCGTCCGTGAGGTCCGGGCGGCCGCCCTCCGTCCCACGTCTCAGTGATTGATGTCGATGGTCGTCGGGCGACCGTTCGCGGCGGGGCTCGTCTTCCCGGCGGTCGCCGGTCGATCGGCACCGGACCGATCGGCGGCGCCCACGGTCCCCTCGCTCGCCTGACCGCCGAGACGGCTGAGCAGCGAACGGATGTCGACGCCGGTGAGGTCGCTGCTCATCTCCAGCCCCTGGGCGACGTTGGCGGCCACCGTCTTCGACAGGTCGCTCGCCCCCTCGGTGGAGATGATCGAGATCTTGTCGACGTTGCCCAGTGGCTCCGACGCCGAACGGACGATCTCCGGCAGCACCTTGACCAGCAGGTCCAACACGGCCGCCTCGCCGTAGGTGGCGAACGCCTGGGCCCGCTTGTCCATCGCCTCCGCCTCGGCCGTGCCACGGGCGAGGATGGCGCTCGCGTCGGCGGCGCCCTCGGCCTCGACGGCGGCGGCGATCGCGGTCCGGCGGCGCTGCTCCGCCTCACCCTTCTTCGCACCCTCGATCGCTTCGGCGTCGGCCAGTGCGGACCGGCGGGCCCGCTCACCCTCGCCGGACAACCGCGCCTGTTCCGCCGCGGCCTGGGCGGCCGCGATGGTCACCTGCCGGTCCGCCTCGGCCTTGGCGATGACGGCGTTCTTGGAACCCTCGGCCTGTTGCTCGATGCGGTACCGGTCGGCGTCGGCCGGCCGGCGGACCTGGGTGTCCAGCTGCCGCTCGGTCAGCGCCGACGTCGCCTGCGCCACCTTCTCCTGCTCCTGCAGCACACGCTGGTCCTGGGCGGCCTTGGCGATGGGACCGGCCGCGGCGGCGGCCGCCTTGGCCGCGTCGATCTCGGCGTTGATCTCCGCCTGCTTGAGCGACAGCTGCCGCTGCGAGACCGCGATCGCCTCCTGCGCCAGCAGGCTCTCCTGCTGCGCGGCCTGCTGCGCGCGGGCCTCGGCGATGGCCGCCTCCTTGACCACCCGGGCGGCTTCGGGCCGGCCGAGGTCGGCGAGATAGGAACCCTCGGCGGCGATGTCCTGCAGCTGGAAGGTGTCCAGCACGAGACCCTGCCCGGTCAGCGACGCCTCGGCCTCCTCGGCGACGGCGGAGGCGAAAGCGGCGCGGTCACGGATGATCTCCTCGATGCTCAGCCGTCCGACGATCGAGCGCAGCGCTCCGGAGAGGACCTCGGAGGTGAAGACGTCGATACCGGACTGCTGGTTGAGGAAGCGCTGCGCGGCGGCGCGGATCGAGTCCTGTGAGCCGCCCACCTTGACGATGGCCACACCCTCCAGGTCACACTTGACGCCGAGCTTGGACACCGCGCCGCGGATGCCGACCGGGATGCGCCGACTGGACAGGTCGATCTTGTGCAGCTTCTGCACCACTGGCAGCACGAAGACGCTCGCGCCCATCACGACCTTCTGCCCGGACATGTCGGTGCTGACCTGACCGGCGGCGTTGGTGGTGGAGCGGCCCTTGGCGCCGGTCACCAGGAAGGCCTGGTTCGGCCCGGCCACCTTGATGCGGCTCAGGATCAGCAGCACCAGGAGGACGACGAGGACGGCGCCGCCGATGACGGCGATGATCACGGGACTCATGGGTCCTTCTCTCAGTCGGGCCGGTGGTTCCGGGGACGGTCGGGCTCGGGCGGCGCGTCCGCGGGCCGGTCCGGCGACGCAGGACCGGACGGTGCCTCGACGGACGGGTTGACGGGCGGGTCGAAAGCGGTCGAGACGACCTCGACCGAGGTCTCGCTGAGGACGTCGACGACGTACACCGGCGTCCCCACCGGGAGGGGGAACTGGCTGCGGGCGTAGTACTTCAGCGTGTGACCGCCCAGGGTCAGCCGCGCCTCGCCGAAACTGGTGGGCGAGGTGATCGCGGTGACCACCACGCCGTGGCTACCGAGCAGGCCGGCGCCGGTGAGCGTCTCGTCGGTGCGCATCCGCATCAGCCCGGACATCAACCGCACGGCACCGAACGCCAGCGGCAATGCGACCACC
>JBQGEH010000674.1:0-5520 GCA_052039515.1 Nakamurella sp.
TGGCCGACATGGCGGTGGCCGCCGGCTTCGGTGGCGTGCCCTTCCTCATCAACGTGCACGGCACCGAGGCCGGCGGTGCGGCGTCGTTCCCGATCGGCATCGCGCAGCTGCTCGAGACCTGGCGCGGCCGCCCCGACCGGACCGCCGGCTCCGACCACTACGTCGGCACCCTCACCTGGGCTTCGGCCGCCGAGCTCCACCTCGTGCACGCCTTCCTGGACGCCACCCTGGACGGACAGCCGTTGACCAGCCTCGAGTTCGAGGTCGGCACCGGCGACTACGGCGGCGACGAGGGCGCGTTCACCGACCCGTCGGCGGTGGTGCTCAAGACCCGGCTGCTACTCGCCCAGGGGACCCGGTTGTTCAACGCCTATCTGTTCGCCGGCGGCGAGAACCGCCTCGACCCGCGCGACGACGACGCCGGTACGCACCGCTTCGGGATCACCGGGCAGCGGCACGGCAGCGCCGCTCCCGTCGATCCCGACGGCCGGCCGGGTCCCTCGTATCCGTCGACCGTCGAGTCGCTCCACGTCGCCCGGGCGCACGCCCGGTGGGCCGCGACCTGGCGGCCCGAGTACGACGACGTCACCGTCGGTTTCGTCCCCGACCACTACGCCACCGAGTACGTCTACCGCGGCAACCCGGTGATGCCGGACATCGCCGACGAGCTGCGGCACGCCCGCGGCGCCGGTCCGGGCGGGGTCCTGGCCCGGGCGCTGCTCGGCGCCGGGGTGCGCTACCGCGCGGTCGACCTCGGCCGCGACGACGTCGATCTCGGGCGGGTGCTGGTCCTCGGCAGCCCCGGCATCCTCGGTTCCGGACTGCAGCACCGCCTCGCCGACCACGTCCGCGGCGGCGGCGGCCTGCTGCTCGTCGGTGCCCTGCCCAGCCGCGACGACGACGGGAGCCCGTGCACGGTGCTCGCCGACGCCCTGGGCCTGCGCGCCGGCGCGACCCTCACCGGTGCCGACCTGCCCTTCGCATCGGTCGTCGGCGACGGGTGGCTGGCCGGACGGCCCGAGATGCGGGTGGGTCGGATGCAGACCCTCGAGGTGGCCGACGGCGCCGTCCTGCTGCGCGAGGTCATGTCCGGCCGCCCGGTCGCGACGGAGGTCACCACGGGCGACGGCCGGGCGGTGGTCGTCGCCGCCGACGTCGCGCTGCCGCCGGACCTGATGGCGCAGTTGATCAACCGCCTGGGCGGCACCGTCGGACTGACCGTGCAGCGCGACGTCCCCGGGGTGCTCGTCACCACCACCCGCACCCCCGACGGCGACCGCTTCCTGCACGTGCTGTCCGTCGCCGGCTACCCGGCCACCGTCCGGGTCGCGCTGGACGGCGAGCCGCTGTGCGGCGGCGAGGTGATCGCGCTGTCCCCGCGGACGGGGCGGATCCTGCCGGTCGACGTCGGCCTGGCCGGTCACCGCGTCTCCGCGACCGCCGAGATCGCGGGCTGGGACGGGGCGACGCTGACGCTGGCCGCGTCCGGGGCGGTGTGGGTCGACGGCCGGCGCACCGACCTCGACGGGGCGGGGCCGCACGTCGTCCGGCTCGGCACCGGACAGCTCGGTGACGAATCACCAACGATCCACCGGGTGGGGAGTCAGGTCCCTGGTCAAACGGACGCCGGATCCTAGAATCCCCGGCAGGTGGGGGCCGCGACCGGCCGCCGCGACGACCGAGGGTGAGACAACGGAATGACCGACATCAACCCGCTCGTGAGCGGCGCACCGGGCGGTGGTCCCGCCGATGCCGGTCGTCCCCCGGCCGCGGGCGGCACGACGGACCGGATCGCGGCCGCCGCGCCCACCCCGGCGTCCGCACCCACCCCCGCGGCGGCGAAGACCCCTGCAGCGTCCGTCGCGACGGCGCCCGCACCCACCTCCGCAGCCGAACCGACGGAGCCGACGCAGAAGCCCTGGCTGCTCCGGTGGGCGGCCAAGGTCCCCTTCACCGCGACGTACGTGCTCATCACGCTGGTCCTCGCGGTCGCGCTGGGCACGCTGTGGGAGTCCGTCGAGCGCAAGTCCTGGTTCGACCTCGTCGGGTACGGCCTGCCCGCGTTCGAGGACGGCCGCTGGTACACGCTGATCACCGGCAACTTCTTCGCCCTCATCCCCGTCTACTACATCTTCGTGGCGGGGGCGTTCGCGCTGATCACCGGCTTCGCCGAGACCCGGCTGGGCACGGTGCGGACCCTGGTCATCTGCGTCGTCTACCAGATCGTCGCGGTGCTGCTGACGGCGTTGCTGTTCTGGATCTTCCGCGACTCCGGCTGGGACTGGGTCAGCCAGCGCTCCACCGAGACCGACGTCGGGTTCTCCGCCGGCATGATGGCCGCGATCTCGGTCGCCAGCGCCACCGTCCGGCCCCCGTGGCGGCTGCGGCTGCGCCTGCTGATCTGGGTCTACGTCCTCTACTCGGTGCTGTTCATCGGTCAGATGGCCGACGCCGAGCACAGCATCGCGGTGCTGCTGTCGATGCCGTTCTCCACCCGCCTCGCCGGCCGGCACGGGCTGCGGGCCCGGGCGTTGCCGACCCGCTTCGAGATCCGGCAGCTGGCGTTCGCGCTGGTCGCGGTGTCGGCGGTGTCGCAGCTGCTGAGCACGGTGCTGCCCGACCGGCTCACCCCGTTCGGTCCCACCGACGACACCTCCGACGCCTGGTGGGTGCTGGTCATCCTGCTCGTCATCACGCTGCTGGTGGCCAACGGCATCCGCCGCGGCTACCGCTGGGCGTGGTGGCTGCAGGTACTGCTGCAGGGCGTCACCGTCCTGCTCGGCGTCGTCGTCGGCGTCTTCGTCGTCATCTCCTGGTTCGCCTCCGACATCACCCTGCAGGTCGACGACCCGGGCCAGTTCGTCGCCAACATGGTGTTCTCGCTGCTGCTGCTGGTGCTGTTGATCGTCTTCCGCGACTCGTTCCGGGTGCCCCGCCGCAGCAAGCGGCGGCTCGCGACGGCGAGCAACCAGCCGGAGAAGGCCAAGGAGCTGCTGCGCCGGTGGGGTGGCGACACCATCTCGTGGATGACCACGTGGCCGGAGAACCGTCAGCTGGTCACCGCCGACGGCGAGAGCTACGTCGCCTACCGCCGCCACGCCGGCGTCGCGGTGGCGCTCGGTGATCCGGTCGGCCCGCGCGACGCGACGGCGGACACGCTGAAGGCGTTCATCGCCGCCTGCGACAAGGCCGGGATCATCCCGTACATGTTCTCCTGCACGGCCCGGACCACCGCGGTCACCGACGCGCTCGGCTGGCACAGCGTGCAGGTCGCCGAGGACAACCTCATCGACCTGCCCACCCTGGAGTTCAAGGGCAAGAAGTGGCAGGACATCCGGACCGCGCTGAACAAGGCGCCCAAGGAGGGCATCTCGTTCCGGATGGTGACCCTGGCCGACGAGCCGTGGTCGATGGTGAACAAGGTCGAGAACATCTCGGCCGAGTGGCTGGGCGAGAAGAAGCTGCCGGAGATGGGCTTCACCCTCGGCGGGCTCACCGAGGCGCTGGATCCGGAGGTCCGGGTCGGACTGGCCGTCGACGCCGCCGGGACGGTGCACGGGGTCACGTCGTGGATGCCGGTGTACGGCGAGGGCGGCGTCGTCCGCGGGTGGACGCTGGACCTGATGCGCCGCGGCCCGGAGGGCAGCTACCGGGCGGCGATGGAGTTTCTCATCGCCTCCTCGTGTCTGTACTTCAAGGAGCAGGGCGCCGAATTCGTGTCGCTGTCGGGCGCGCCGCTGGCCCGGTCCGATGGCGACGCCGCCCCCGGCACCGCCGTCGAGAAGCTGATGGACACCCTCGGCGCCCAGCTCGAGCCGGTGTACGGGTTCCGTTCGCTGCACCAGTTCAAGGCGAAGTTCCAGCCGCGGCTGTCCCCCATCTACATGGCCTACCGCGACGACGCCGACCTGCCCCGGATCGGCATCGCCATCACCCGGGCGTACCTGCCCACCGCGGGGGTCGGCGACATGCTGGCGGTCGTCCGGCACTGAGCCGACGGAGTCGGCTCCCATCGGGCACTGAGCCGACGGAGTCGGCTCCCATCGGGCACTGAACGGCGTCACGCCTCCAGCCGTCGCAACTGGGCGTCGACCGCGGCGCGGGCCGGACGGTGCCCGCCGCGCTCCCGCAGCTCGGCGTCCAACGCGACCAGCAGGTGCCGGGTCGCCGCCCGATCGGGCTCCCAACCGCGGCCCTCGCACTCGGTCAGCCAGTCCGACGGCGCCCGGTGTCCGCGCTGGGCGTTGCACCGCCGGCAGGCGGCGACCTCGTTGGCGAGCCAGCTCGGACCGCCCTTGAGCCGCGGGATGAGGTGGTCCGTCGTCGGCGGCACCAACCGTCCGAACGGCCGGCGGCACCAGAAGCAGCCGTCGCCGTCGCGGGCGATGGCCTGCGCCAGCCGGTCGCGCCGCACCGGCTGCCGGGGATCGGACGTCATCCCCTCCTGCTACCCACCCGTCAGCGCGGGGCGTTGCCGGTGCGCATCCAGGCCCGGGCGGCCGGACCGAAGACCAGCGACAACGAGATGATCGGCATGATCGCCAGGATCAGCGGCCAGGTCACGGTGAAGGTCAGGATGTCGAACTGGACCGCCCACCACACCGACAGGACCAGCGACAACGCACACCCCGCGACCAGCAGCCAGGGCTTGCGGTTGTGCACGGTCACCCCGCCCGCGATGAGCAGCCCGGCGGCGACGAGGGTGAGGAAACCCATCACCGTGAGCACTCCGGACAGGCCGCGCTGCACCGAGACGTCGACCGACTGCAGGGCCGTCCCACCGGCCAGCGTGACGATGCCGCCGATGACGAGCAGCCCGGCCTGCACGAACGCCAGCACCGCGGCGCCGGTGACAACGCCGGGCTTGACCGGTCCGCGCGGCGGGTAGCCGGCTCCGTACGGCGCCGGCGGATACCCCGGGTAGGGGCCGGGCACCCATCCCGGCGGCACGTAACCGGGCTGCTGGTACGGCTGCTGCTGAGGGGTCGGCGGGAACACCGGCTGCACGTGCCCACCGGTCGGCGGCGGCGCGTAGGCCCCCTGCGCGTGGGCCTGCCGGGCCCAGGCGGGTGCGTTCGGGTCGGCGCCCGACCAGGCCTGCGGGTCCGGCCCGTAGGGGTAGGGCGGCGGGTACGGGGCGGCGGACGTCGGCGGGGACGGGAACGGACCCGGGACCGGCTGGGCGACCGTCGGGTCGGCTTGGTCCTTGCGCCACGGATCGGGTCGGGGCTCCTCGCCGTGCGTCATCGTCGTCCTCCCGCTGCGCCGCCGGGCGGTCCGCCACGGCATCCCGATCTTGCCGCACGCGCGCTGCCCGCAGGGAAGAACCCGACCTCCGGGCACTGTCGGAGGTGCCGCATAGGCTCGGCCGATGCCCGAGACCACTACCCACCCCGCCGCTCCGGTACCCGAGACACTGTTCGACGACCCGACGGCCGAGGCCCGGTGGCGAGCCCGGTTCGGCGCCGTCGGCATCGTATTGCCCGACCCGGCCCGGGACGCCCCCGACCGGACGGTGCT
>JBQGEH010000675.1:0-2081 GCA_052039515.1 Nakamurella sp.
CGCCGGCATGGAGACCCAGGAGCCCCGCGAGGATCTCGATCCCACCGATTATGTGTGGCCGTCGATGATCGCCGACCTGCTCCGGTCCACCGACGGCTGGCAGATCGAGGTCGACGAGGTCCGGCCGCGCGTCATCCCCGACGGCGGCGCCGGCGCCCACCACGTCGACGACATCGTCCTCCGGGCCCGTCGTCTCGACTGAGCGCCGACGAGGTCGGCGTTCACAGGGCCGGGAAGTCCGACCGCCGCACCTCGCCGTTCTCGAACAGACCCGCCGCCGAGCCGACGATCAGCGGGTCGACCTCGCCGACCACGTCGGGATCGGCGTCGGCGTAGTCGAAGCGGCTCAGGACGTGCCGCATGGCGTTGAGCCGCGCCCGCTTCTTGTCGTTGCTCTTGATCACCGTCCACGGGGCGTGCGGGGTGTCGGTGTAGAAGAACATCGCCTCCTTGGCCTCGGTGTAGGCGTCCCACCGGTCCAGCGAGGCCAGATCGGTGGGGCTGAGCTTCCAGCGCCGCACCGGGTCGATGTGGCGCACCATGAAGCGGGTGCGCTGTTCGGCGCGGGTCACCGAGAACCACAGCTTGACGACGTGGATGCCGCTGCCGACGAGCATCCGCTCGAGTTCCGGAGCCTCCCGGAGGAACTCCTCGTACTCGTCCCGGGTGCAGTAGCCCATCACGCGTTCCACGCCGGCGCGGTTGTACCAGGACCGGTCGAACAGCACGATCTCGCCGGCGCCGGGCAGATGGGCGACGTACCGCTGGAAGTACCACTGGGTGCGTTCCCGCTCGGACGGCTTCTCCAGCGCCACGACGGTCGCGCCGCGCGGGTTGAGATGCTCGGTGAACCGCTTGATCGTGCCGCCCTTGCCCGCGGCGTCGCGGCCCTCGAACAGGATGACGATGCGCTGCCCGGTGTCCTTGACCCAGCGCTGCAGGCGCAGCAGCTCGATCTGCAGCAGCCGCTTGGTCCGCTCGTACTCCCGCCGGGTCATCCGCTCGTCGTACGGGTAGTCCTCCCGCCAGGTCTCGACGGGCTGTCCGTCGGGCCCGAGGAGCACGGGATCGTCGTCGTGGTCGTCGATGTCCACGTCGAAGTCGTCGGTGAACAGCCGCTGGGCGAGGGCGTCGTCGTCCTCGGTGGTGGTCATGCGGGAAGCCTCCGGCGGACCTCGGCGCGCCACGCCCTGTTTGCGCTCGCACCTGTCCCGGCGGGTACCCGGCCGGTCGGCGCGGCAACCTCCGGTCGCCGGCTGAGCTCAGACCGTCACCGGCAACCGGCGCGGTCCGCGGAGCACCGTGCCCGGCCGCATCACCGCCGGTCCCGCCGGGCGGTGGTCCGGGAACCGGACGGCCAGCGCCCGGAACGCCGCCGCCAGCTCCATCCGGGCCAGCGCCGCCCCGAGGCAGTAGTGGATGCCGCCGGAGAAGGCCAGGTGCTCGCCCGCGTCGGTGCGGTTGATGTCGAAGCGCTGCGGGTCGCGGAACACCGCCGGGTCGCGGTTGGCGGCGGCGAGCATGACCATCACCCACTGGCCGCGCCGCACCTCGACGCCGGCCAGCTCGGTCGGTTCGGTGGCCAGCAGGACGCGGGCGGTCTGCTGCACCGGCGGCTCGTACCGCAGCACCTCCTCGACCACCGTCGGTGCGAGCGACGGGTCGTCGACGAGTTGCCGCCACTGGTCACGGTCGGCCAGCAGCGCCTGCACCCCGTTGCCGATGGCGTTCACGGTGGTCTCGAACCCGGCCAGCAGCAGCAGCCCGACCAGCGACGCGAGCTCTTCGCGGCTGATCGCCTCGCCCTGCTGTTCCATCAGGATCGAGGTGAGGTCGTCGCCGGGGTCGTGTTCGGCGCGCACGAGCAGCGCGTCGAAGGTGGTGCGCATGTCCCGGTCGGCGAGGTACAGCTGCAGCGCGTGCCCGATGGAGCGCACCCCGTCCAGCGCCGAGGCCACCGTCGCGCCGACGCGACGCAGCCGGTCGGGTTCGTCGGCCAGGCCCAGCATCCGGGTGATGACCGCGATCGGCAGCGGCGAAGCGAACGCGGCCATCAGGTCGAACGTCCCGCCGCGCGCCGC
>JBQGEH010000676.1:0-3256 GCA_052039515.1 Nakamurella sp.
GGCGGGACGTCCAACCACTTCGACACCGAGATGCTGCGGCTGCTCGGGGGCTGGGACCCCTACAACGTCACCGAGGACGCCGATCTCGGGCTGCGCGCGTCGGCGCTGGGCTTCCGGGTGGGGGTGAACCGCTCGACCACCTGGGAGGAGGCGTGTTCGCAGACCGGCGCCTGGATCAAGCAACGCACCCGCTGGATCAAGGGCTACATGATCACCGCGGCGGTGAACTTCCGGCACCCCGTGCGGTTCGTCCGGGCGACCGGGCTGTCCGGGCTGGTCGGCCTGACCGGGCTGATCCTGGGCACGCCGGCGGCGTTCGTGATGTACCCGCTGCTGCTGACGCTGACCCTGCTGACGTTCGTGTTCGGCCGGTCGCTGGACCTGGGCATCCCGGACTGGCTGGTCGACCTGGGGATGGCCAACTTCATCATCGGCAACGGCGCCACGATCCTCGTGTCGGCGCTGATCGCGGCCCGCCGGCACGGCTGGCGGATCGGTGCCTACGCCGTGCTGTATCCGCTGTACTGGGTGCTGCACTCGGTGGCGGCGTGGCGGGCCGCCTGGCAGACGCTGTTCACCCCGCACCACTGGGAGAAGACCCCGCACGGGCTGAGCGAGGACGGCGACGAGGACGACTGACCCGGCCCGGCGGCGCCGGCGGGCGTCGGGTCGGATCCGAGGGAGTCCGGCCCGGTCAGGCGCCGACGTAGTCGGCCAGGTGCTGCCCGGTCAGGGTGGCGCGACCCGCCACCAGGTCGGCGGGGGTGCCCTCGAAGACCACCCGGCCGCCGTCGTGTCCGGCCCCCGGGCCGAGGTCGACGATCCAGTCGGCGTGCGCCATCACCGCCTGGTGGTGCTCGACGACGATGACCGAGGTACCACCGTCGACCAGCCGGTCCAGCAGGCCCAGCAGCTGCTCGACGTCGGCCAGGTGCAGTCCGGTGGTCGGCTCGTCCAGCACGTAGATCGCGCCGGCGGCGCCCTTGCCGCTCATGTGGGTGGCGAGCTTGAGCCGCTGCCGCTCGCCGCCGGACAGCGTGGTCAGCGGCTGCCCGATCGTCAGGTAGCCGAGCCCGACGTCGTGCAGCCGCTCCAGGACGGCGTGCGCGGCCGGCACCCGGCTCTCGCCGGCGGCGAAGAAGTCGCGCGCGTCGGTCACCGACATGGCCAGCACCTCGCTGATGTCGCGGCCGCCGAGGTGGTAGTCGAGCACCGACGCGTCGAACCGGCGGCCTTCGCACACCTCGCAGGTGGTGGCCACCCCGGCCATCATGGCCAGGTCGGTGTAGATGACCCCGTTGCCGTTGCAGTTCGGGCAGGCGCCCTCGGAGTTCGCGCTGAACAGCGCGGGCTTGACCCCGTTGGCCTTGGCGAAGGCCTAGCGGATCGGTTCCAGCAGGCCGGTGTAGGTGGCCGGGTTGCTGCGGCGGGAGCCGCGGATCGCCCCCTGGTCGATCGAGACCACGCCCGCGCCCGCCGGGATCGAGCCGTGCACCAGCGAGCTCTTGCCCGACCCCGCCACACCGGTCACCACCACGAGCACCCCGAGCGGGATGTCCACGTCGACGTCGCGGAGGTTGTGCGCGGCGGCGCCGCGGATCTCCAGCGCCCCGGTGGGGGTGCGCACGGTGTCCTTGAGCCGGGCCCGGTCGTCCAGGTGCCGTCCGGTGAGCGTGCCGGAGGCGCGCAGCCCCTCGACGGTGCCCTCGAAGCAGACCTCGCCACCGGCCGCACCCGCGCCGGGGCCCAGGTCGACGACGTGGTCGGCGATGACGATCATCTCGGGCTTGTGCTCGACGACGAGCACGGTGTTGCCCTTGTCGCGCAGCTGCAGCAGCAGCTCGTTCATCCGCTGGATGTCGTGCGGGTGGAGACCGGCGCTGGGCTCGTCGAAGACGTAGGTGACGTCGGTCAGGGAGGAGCCGAGGTGGCGGATCATCTTGACGCGCTGCGCCTCGCCGCCGGACAGCGTGCCGGACGGCCGCTCCAGCGACAGGTAACCCAGCCCGATGGCGACGAACGAGTCGAGCAGGTGCCGTAGCGAGCCGAGCAGTGGGGCGACCGACCGGTCGTGGATGCCGGCGACCCAGGTGGCCAGGTCGGTGATCTGCATGGCGCAGGCGTCGGCGATGCTGACGCCACCGATGGTGGACGAGCGGGCCGCCTCGGTGAGCCGGGTGCCGTGGCAGTCCGGGCAGGTGCCGAAGGTGACGACCCGTTCGACGAACGCCCGGATGTGCGGCTGCAGCGCATCGATGTCCTTGGACAGGAACGACTTCTGGATCTGCGGCACCAGGCCGCTGTAGGTCAGGTTGATGCCCTCGATCTTGACCCGGGTCGGCTCCTTGTAGAGCAGGTCGTCCAGTTCGCGCTGGGTGAAGCGGCGGATGGGTTTGTCGGCGTCGAAGAATCCGCAGCCGCGGAAGATGCGGCCGTACCAGCCCTCCATCGAGTAGCCGGGAATGGACACCGCGCCCTCGTTGAGCGACTTGCTGTCGTCGTAGAGCTCGGTCAGGTCGATGTCGGAGACCGAGCCGCGGCCCTCGCAGCGCGGGCACATACCGCCGGTGATGCTGAAGGTGCGGCGCTCCTTGACCGTCCGGCCGCCCTTCTCCATCGCCACCGCCCCGGCGCCGCTGACCGAGGCGACGTTGAACGAGAACGCCTGCGGCGAGCCGATCCACGGGGTGCCCAGGCGGCTGAACAGGATGCGCAGCATCGCGTTGGCGTCGGTGGCGGTGCCGACGGTGGACCGCGGGTCGGCGCCCATCCGCTGCTGGTCGACGATGATCGCCGTGGTCAGCCCGTCGAGGACGTCGACCTCGGGGCGGGCCATGGTGGGCATGAAGCCCTGCAGGAAGGCGCTGTAGGTCTCGTTGATCAGCCGCTGGGAGTCCGCCGCGATCGTGCCGAAGACCAGCGAGCTCTTCCCCGAGCCGGACACCCCGGTGAACACGGTGAGCCGCCGCTTGGGCAGCTCGACGTCGATGTTCTTGAGGTTGTTCTGCCGGGCGCCGTGGACCCGGATGAGGTCGTGGGTGTCGGCCACGTGCCGCTCGGCGGGCCGGATTCCGGTGGCCGTGCTCATCGGGTCTCCTTCGACGCGTCGGTGAGGGGGTGCGGGGCGGGTGGGGCGGAGCTGGTGATGGTCGGGTGTTCCGGAACGGACCCTACGACCGGGGCGGATCGGCGGGCTTCTCGATTCGTGACCGGCCCGGGGCGGCGGGCGACCGGTCGGAGACGCCGGTGTCGGCTC
>JBQGEH010000677.1:0-2558 GCA_052039515.1 Nakamurella sp.
TGGCGGTCCAGTGGGCCCGTCGGGACCGGGCCCGCGAGCGCGACGTCCGCCGCTTGGGGACGGCCATCAGCGCGTTTCCGTCGCGCGGTCGCGACGCCCGAAGCGGCGGTGGAACTTCTCCACCTGGCCTGCCGTGTCGACCACCCGCTGGGTGCCCGTCCAGAACGGATGGGAGGCGCTGGAGATGTCGACCACGATCAGCGGATGGACCTGTCCGTCGGTCCAGGCGACGGTGCGGTCACTGGTGGCGGTGGACCGGGTCAGGAACTCCTCCCCGGTGGTCGCGTCGCGGAAGACGACCGGGTGGTAGTCGGGATGGATGTGCTCACGCATGGCGGCTCCTCGGTGTGATGCGGCCAGCGTAGGGCATAATGAGAAGCGTTCTCAACAAGGCTGTTGACTCGACCCGACGAGGAGGCGCTGTGGCGAAGTCCACCGACATCCGGCCCGTGATCAAGATGCGGTCCACCGCAGGCACGGGCTACACCTACGTGACCCGGAAGAACCGGCGCAACGACCCGGACCGGCTGGTGCTACGCAAGTACGACCCGGTCGCCCGGCAGCACGTCGACTTCCGCGAGGACCGCTGATGCCCCGCGAGCGCGGCCGGGCCGCGACGCCGCCCCGCCGGACCCGGCTCGCCCCCGGGGGTCTGGAGTACCTGGACTACAAGGACGTGGCGACCCTGCGCCGCTTCCTCTCCGACCGGGGCAAGATCCGCTCCCGCCGGGTGACCGGCCTGTCGGTCCACGAGCAGCGGATGGTCGCGTCGCCGTCCGCAACGCCCGGGAGATGGCGCTGCTGCCGTACCCGTCCGGGGCCCGCTGAGCCCGGCTCAGTTCGAGGGCGCGGCGGGTTTCTCGCCCAGCCGCCACAGCGCGCCCAGCGCGGCGTCGGTGGACGCGGGCCGGAACGGTGCGTGGGCATTGCCGTCGTGGTGGGTGATCTCGCCGAAGTACGGCCGGCCCTCGTGCAGGTAGAGATCGATGCGGGCGTAGTCGAAGTCGGCCGCGAGCGTCTCGGCCAGCGGGATCATCTCGCGGACGGCCGTCGGCAGCGCCACCTCCGGCGCGTCCGGAACCATCTGGCGGATGGGCACGTGCCGCATTTCGGCGTCGTAGAAGTTCACCCGGTGCTCGCCGAAGCGGCCGAGGTGCACCCGGATGAGGGCGGTCCGGCCGTGGAAGACCAGGAACTTGTAGTCCGCAGGCGTCTCGCCGTCGGCTCCGACGAGGAAGTCCTCGATCAACAGGCGGCGGGGGATGCTCCGGTACGCCCGTTCGCGGGACTGCCGGTAGTAGTCGGTGGCGAGCCATTCCGCCGCCGTCCGCAGCACCTCGTCGCGGTCCACCGCCGACTTGTCCGGCACCAGCAGGTTCATCGCACAGCCGTGGGCGGCCTTGAGCACGAAGGACGACGGCAGTGCGTCCCAGTCGATGTCCTCGACCCGCTCGTAGGTCCCGATCAGCGGGATGAGCACGTCCGGCCCGAGCCGGGCGGCGACGTGGTCGCGGACGGCGATCTTGTCGGTCGTCAGCGGGATCAACGGGTTGTCGTCGTGCAGGATGCGCCAGGCGAGCTTCTCGTTGTAGGTCCGCGGGTGCCGCAGGTCCGGCCGGTAGCCCAGCGACCGCTGCATCCGCCGGCGGATCACCGCGCGGTCGTACGCGGTGGCCAGCCGCGGAAGACGGGTGCCCTGGGAGTCGACCACCCGGCGGGCCGCGGCGTCGAGGCGGGCGGTGACGGCGCCGACGCTCCGGCGCAGCGGTGAGGTCCCACCCGGGCCGTCGCCCGCGCGTCCGGGGTCGATCGCGGTGGGCGCCAGGGCGCCGTCGGGCGTGGCCGGGACGTGCGGCAGGGTCTGGCTGGTCACGGTGGTCCTTCCTGGGGCCGTCGGGGGGCCCGGCAGTGGACACGGCGCGACCGTTGTCGAGGTTCACGGTGGGGTCGCGCCCGGGCCGGGCGACCGTCGACGGTGACGCGTTCGGGGAACATCATGCCCGCCCAAGGGTCAGCGACCACCTGATCGGACCAACGTCACACCGTCCGGCGCATCCGGTGCTCACTGAGGGTGACTCAGGTCTGGCTGGGGGGGGGCTCCTGGAACGACGAGGTCGGGCCCGGCCCGACCATCGGCCGGGGCCCGGCACCGGCGCTCAGACCTCGGCGAGCGCCGCGGTCGGGGTGGCCTGCGCGGCCCGCCGGGCGGGCAGCACCGATGCGATCACGCCCGCGACCATGGCCAGCAGCAGCACCAGCGCGACCTGTCCCCAGGGCACCGCGACGACGAGCGTCTCGCCGATCTCGGCGAACGTCGCGGCCGCGCCGGCGGCGCCGTAGCCGATCCCCGCCAGGACGCCGGCGACCGCACCGACCGCGGCCAGCTGGGCGGCCTCTTTGGCGATGGTCAGCCGCAGCTGACCGCGGCGCAGCCCGAGCGCCCGCAGCAGCGCCGACTCCCGGGTCCGCTCCACCACCGACAGTCCGAGCGTGTTGCCGATCCCGACGACCGCGATGACCGCGGCCACGGCGAGCAGGGCCAGCACCACCAGCAGGAC
>JBQGEH010000678.1:0-2888 GCA_052039515.1 Nakamurella sp.
TGGCCGCCGGCCAGCGCGGCCCGGGCGAAGGCGCGGCCGAGTCCGGTCGAGCAGCCGGTGATGAGCCAGGTGGACATGGGGTCCTGCTTCCTGATGAGGGACCGCGGCGGACGGTCGTTCCGTCCGCGGCTGCGGCACCGCGTCAGGGTAGGCCCGGTCCGCAACCGGCCGGGGCGCGTGTCCCGGCGGGGCGCGCCGCAGCTGGTCGGCCGGACCCCGGCGGGGTGGCACCCTGATCCGGTGCTGCTCGCCCTGCTCGCCGTCGTCCTGCTCGCGGTGCTCGGATTCGCCGTCCTGCGACCCAGGGGGCTGCCCGAGGCGACCGCCGCCGTCCCGGCGGCACTGCTGGTCATCGGGCTCGGCGCGATCAGTTGGTCCGAGGCCGGTGAGGAGGTGCGCTCCCTCGGCCCGACGGTCGGGTTCCTGGCCGCGGTGCTGCTGCTGGGCTACCTGTGCGAGGTGGAGGGCGTCTTCGCCTGGGCGGGTGCGCTGTGCGCCAAGGCCGGCCGCGGCGACCCGCAGCGGCTGCTCGTGCTGGTCTTCGGTCTCGCTTCGGTGACCACGGCGGTGCTGTCGTTGGACGCCACCGTCGTGCTGCTCACGCCGGTCGTGTTCACCACCGCCGCGCGTCAACAGCTGCCGGCCCGCCCGCACGTCTACGCCTGCACCCACCTGGCCAACTCGGCGTCCCTGCTGCTGCCGGTGTCCAACCTGACCAACCTGCTGGCGCTGCGGGCGAGCGGCCTGTCGTTCACCGCGTTCGCCGCTGCGATGGCGCTGCCGTGGGTGATCGCCATCGTCGTCGAGTACGTCGTCTTCCGCCGCTTCTTCCGTGGCGACCTGGCCGGCCGGGCCACGCCGGCGCCGGCCGAGCCGGTGGCCACGCCGACGGTGGCGCTGATCGTCCTCGCGCTCACGCTGGTCGGCTTCGTCGTCGTCGAACCCGTGTGGGCGGCGACCGCCGGCGCCGTGGTGTTGGGGGTGCGTGCACTCGTCCGCCGGGCCGCGTCGGTGCGCCAGATCGTCGAGGCGCTCAACCTGCCGTTCGTCGCCTTCGTCCTGGGCCTGGGCATCGTGGTGACCGCGCTGCAGGTCAACGGCCTGCGGGACGGCATCGCGGCGATCGTGCCGAGCGGCGAGTCGTTCGTGACGCTGCTGGCCATCGCGGGGATCGCGGCGGTGCTGTCGAACCTGGTGAACAACATCCCGGCCACCCTGGTGCTGCTGCCGTCGGTGGTCGCCGGCAGCGGCAGCGTCGGCGTGCTGGCCGTCCTCATCGGCGTTAACCTCGGCCCGAACCTGACCTACGTGGGCTCGCTCGCCACGCTGTTGTGGCGCCGGCTGCTGCGGGAACGGGACGCCGAGCCGGCCATCGGGGACTTCCTCAAGCTCGGCGCCCTCACCGTGCCGCTGGGCATCGTCGCCTCCGTGGCGGGTCTGTGGGCGTCCTGGCAACTGGTCGGAGGGTGACGCGGTGCGAGTGCTGATCTGGTTGCGCGAAGGCCTGTGGGAGAACGCGATCGACACCGCCCTGCGGCTGGGCGGCCCGGACGCCGCGTTCGTCCTGCTGCACGTCACCTCGACCGAGATCGACGAGGTCATCAGCGGCGGCATGGCCGGTCTGCTCGGCCGTCGGCACCGGCCCCTCCCCACGCTCGCGGGCGTGAGCGAGGCGGCCGAGACCGCGCTGCTCGCCGCGGCCCGGCAGCGGCTGGGCCGGGAGGCCACCGTGCTGACCCGGCGCGGCCGGATCGAGCGCGAGGTCACCGCCGCGGCCGACGACGCGGATTTGCTCATCGTCACCCGGGACGGCGACCGCGCCCGGCTCGGTCCGCACTCGATCGGCCCGCACACCCGCTTCGTCGTCGACCATGCGCCCTGCCCGGTGCTGCTGGTCTGGCCGGAGACGGCGCCGGCGCTGAGTTCGATCCCGCCGCCCCCGCCGCCCGGTCACCGGCCGCCGCCCGGGCACTGAACGCCGCCCCGTCACAGCGGACCGATACCCGTCCTGGATCGGGGGAATGACCCGCGCCACTTTTACCGGCTATTTGCCGTCAGGCCGGAAATGGCCTCCAGTGCATACACTCGTCGGAGCTAATGAGTGGCGTCAGGGTATTTCTCGACTAAATGCCCACTCATTTCATTGACCATTCTCACGGTGCTCCGTACCGTCCGACGGGCTCACGGCAATTGCCCTGATCTCACCGATGTGACAGGAGTGCGAATGCTCAGGACCCGGATCGGCAGAAGTCTCGCGGCGGTGGTGCTGGCGGTGTCGGCGGCCATGACCATGGCCCCCGCGGCACAGGCCAGCAGTGCCACCGGCACGGCCCGTTTCGACAACGGGCAGATCATCCGCGCCAACGACTGGATCCAGAGCTTCACCTGGACCGGCTGCGGCAACTGGCAGACCTCGGCGGTGATGTCGGTGTCGCCGAAGTACATCACCAACCAGACCTCCTTCTACCAGGTCGGTCTCGGTTCACTGTCGATCAAGGGCGTGAGCATCGAGTCGAGCCGGCAGGGCGGGAACACCCTGAAGTGGACCAACTCCAACGGCGCCAAGGGGTCCTACCTGAGCGGCAGCGTCTGTGGTGGCTGGGGTGCGGTCTACGTGGGTTCCGACGTCTCCGCGTCGGCGTTCTACTACGGCAACTACCGGGTGGCCAGCGCCCGGATCTGAACCGGCGTCGCACGCCCCGTCCGGACCTCCGGGCGGGGCGCGCTCTCGTCGGACACAGTCATTCGCCGACCGTCGGAGAAAATGGGAAATGTCAACCGCAGGTAAAACCGTCCGCGCCGCCGTGGCCGCTGTTCTGGTGTTCGCGGCGGTCGCCTGTTCGAATACGGAGAATGAGCAGAACGGCGCCGCCGTCACCGGGGTCTCG
>JBQGEH010000679.1:0-2105 GCA_052039515.1 Nakamurella sp.
TGGTTGGTCGGTGGTGTGCCGGCGACGATGGAGAAGCTGTCGGTGAACGTCCCCTCGACGCGGACGAAGGTCGCGTCCAGCCGGGTGGCTGTCGCCGACATCTTCAGGTAGCCGCGGCTCGGGGTCTGGTTGGAGCCCTGGGCGGTGACGAAGTAGGGCATCTCGGCGTCGGCGAGGTTGACCTCACGCAGCCCCACCCCGCCGGTGCCGATCGTGGTGGTGATCAGCCCGGCGCCCTTGACCAGTGTCGAGTCGCCGTCGGCGACGCAGGCGGCGTTGTAGCTGCCGGGCTGGATCGCCGGGCAGGCCGCGGTCAGGGCGAGCTGCTTGCTGCGCTGGTACATGTGCTCGTGACCGGTCAGCACCAGGTCGACCTTCTTGGCCACCAGCAGGTTGAAGATGTCCGCACCCGGGTCGCAGGCGTAGACACCCACCGTCAGGCACGGCTTGTGCATGCCGACCACCACCCACGGGATGCCGGCCGCGCGGGCGTTGTCGATCGCCTGGGCGGTCCAGGTGTAGCGGGCGCTGCCGGCCGGATAGTTGTAGGTGCCGTCCGGGAAGCCCAGCGACGGCGAGATCTGGATGAAGCGCACCAGCGGGTTCGCGCGGGGGACGTCGACGTAGTACTGACGGCCGTAGGTGCCGATGAGGCCCGGAAGCTGATTGGGCAGGCAGGCGCTGAAGTCGTTGATGTTGCCGTTCTGGCCGTTGCTCTCGTGGTTGCCGGCGAGCAATTCGAAGGCGTAGCCGGCGGGGAACTTGCTGGTCACGAAGTCGCACCAGGCCTGCTCCTGCCCGGCCGTGCCGTACGACAGGTCGCCGACCGTCACCGTCAGATCGCTGTTCTGGGTGCCCATCGACGTGAGCACGGCGGCTGCCGCGGCGTTCGCGGAGAAGTCGCCCGCCGCCAGGAAGGTCACCGAGTCCTCCGCCGGCGCCGGCGTGACGCCGACCGTCAGCAGGGCCAGGATGCCGACCAACAGGACTGTGAACGAGCGCCGGTGCTTCGTCATGGGGGCAGACTAGAGAACCGGACGAACCGGGCACAGGGGGAATCACCCCCCGTGCCCGGCCGGTGACGTCAGGTCGGGATGCCCACCCGGTTGATCGCGGACACGACCGCCTTGATCGACGCGGTGGTGATCGACGAGTCGATGCCCACGCCCCACACGACCTGCCCGCCGATGGCGCACTCGAGGTAGGCCGCGGCCCGGGCGTCGCCGCCCGCGGACAGCGCGTGCTCGACGTAGTCCAGCACCCGGACGTCGATGCCGATGCCGGCCATCGCGTCGCAGAACGCCGCGACCGGACCGTTGCCGGTGCCCCGGACGACCTGCTCCTCACCCTGGACGACGATGCGGGCGGCGAGCCGGTCGCGGTCCTCGTTCTCGTCGGTCTCGGTGCGGGCCCGGACCAGCTCGATCGGGGAGGTGCGGGTCAGGTACTCGTCGGTGAAGTACGTCCACATCGCGGCCGGACCGACCTCGCCGCCCTCGGCGTCGGTGACCTGCTGCACGACCCGGGAGAACTCGATCTGCAGCCGTCGCGGCAGGTCCAGACCGTGCTCGGACTTCATGATGTAGGCGACGCCGCCCTTGCCGGACTGCGAGTTGACCCGGATCACGGCCTCGTACGAGCGGCCCACGTCGTGCGGGTCGATCGGCAGGTAGGGCACCTGCCAGGTGAAGTCCTCGACCGCGACCCCGGCCTGGTCGGCGTCGCGCTTGAGGTGGTCGAAGCCCTTCTTGATCGCGTCCTGGTGCGAGCCGGAGAACGCGGTGAAGACCAGGTCGCCGCCGTAGGGATGGCGCTCCGGGACCTTCAGCTGGGTCGCGTACTCCGCGGTGCGGCGGATCTCGTCGATGTCGGAGAAGTCGATCTGCGGGTCCACGCCCTGGCTGAACATGTTCAGGCCCAGCGTGACCAGGCAGACGTTGCCGGTGCGCTCACCGTTGCCGAACAGACAGCCCTCGATGCGGTCGGCGCCGGCCAGGTACCCCAGCTCCGCGGCGGCCACCCCGGTGCCGCGGTCGTTGTGCGGGTGCAGGCTCAGCACGATCGCGTCGCGACGCTCCAGGTTGCGGTGCATCCACTCGATGGAG
>JBQGEH010000680.1:0-9503 GCA_052039515.1 Nakamurella sp.
CGGCTCGCGGATGATGAACTTCGGCAAGTCCAAGGCCAAGCAGGTCACGAAGGAGATGCCGAAGGTGACGTTCGCCGACGTCGCCGGCGTCGAGGAGGCCGTGGAGGAGCTCGGCGAGATCAAGGAGTTCCTCGCCGAGCCGGCCAAGTTCCAGGCCGTCGGCGCGAAGATCCCCAAGGGCGTGCTGCTCTACGGCCAGCCCGGCACCGGCAAGACGCGGCTCGCCCGCGCGGTCGCCGGCGAGGCCGGCGTACCGTTCTACACGATCTCCGGCTCGGACTTCGTGGAGATGTTCGTCGGCGTCGGCGCGAGCCGCGTCCGGGACCTGTTCGAGCAGGCCAAGAACAACGCCCCGGCGATCATCTTCGTCGACGAGATCGACGCCGTCGGCCGGCACCGCGGCGCCGGCATGGGCGGCGGCCACGACGAGCGCGAGCAGACGCTGAACCAGCTGCTCGTCGAGATGGACGGCTTCGAGGGCAAGGGCGGCATCATCCTCATCGCCGCCACCAACCGGCCCGACATCCTGGACCCCGCGCTGCTGCGGCCGGGCCGCTTCGACCGGCAGATTCCGGTCGGCGCCCCCGACCTCAAGGGCCGGCAGGCCATCCTGAGCGTGCACGCCAAGGGCAAGCCGTTCGCCGCCGACGTCGACTTCGTCGCGCTGTCCAAGCGGACCGTCGGGATGAGCGGTGCCGACCTCGCCAACGTCATCAACGAGGCGGCCCTGCTGACCGCCCGCATCAACGGCACCATCATCACCAACGCCGCCCTCGAGGAGGCCGTCGACCGGGTGACCAACGGCCCGGCGCGCAAGGGCAAGGTCATCTCGGAGAAGGAACGCAAGATCACCGCCTACCACGAGGGTGGCCACACCCTGGCGGCGTGGGCGATGGAGGATCTGGAGCCGGTCTACAAGGTCACGATCATGCCCCGCGGTCGCACCGGCGGGCACGCGCTGGTCGTCCCCGAGGACGACAAGGGCCTGATGACGCGGTCGGAGATGATCGCCCGGCTGGTCATGGCCATGGGTGGCCGGGCCGCGGAGGAGCTGGTGTTCGCGGAGCCGACCACCGGCGCGTCCAGTGACATCGCGATGGCCACCAAGGTGGCGCGGGCGATGGTCACCGAGTACGGCATGAGCGCCAAGCTCGGCGCGGTCAAGTACGGCACCGGTGACGACGAGCCGTTCCTGGGCCGCACCTACGGCAACACCCCCAACTACTCGCACGAGACCGCCGGCGAGATCGACGACGAGATCCGGGCGCTCATCGAGGCCGCGCACACCGAGGCGTGGGCGGTGCTCAACGAGAACCGCGACATCCTGGACGCGCTGGCGCTGGAGCTCTTGGAGAAGGAGACCCTGGACCGCGCCGACCTCGAGCGGATCTTCGCCGCTGTGGTCAAGCGGCCCAAGATCACCTCGTTCGACGAGTTCGGCTCCCGCGTCCCGTCCGATCGGCCGCCGATCAAGACCCCGAAGGAGCTCGCGCTCGAGCGGGGCGAGGAGTGGCACCCGCCGGCACCGTCGTTCGCGCGGCCGGTGCAGAGCCCGAACGAGGGCGGCTACATCTTGCCGCCCGGTGAGCCGGCCCAGGTCGGCGCCGGCGTGAACGGGCACCACCACGGCAACGGTGGCGCCAACGGAGCCCCGCAGAACGGGTGGGGTCACGTGCCGAACGGGCAGTACCCGCAGGGGCCGTACCAGAACGGTCAGCCGCAGGGGCCGTACCCGGGCAACGGCCAGGGGCAGTACCCGGCGAACGGGCAGGGTCAGTACCAGGTGCCGGGTCCGTTCCCGACGCCGCCGCACTGGACCGGCGGCGTGGTGTCCGGCCCGCTCGGCCCGCTGCCGCAGCGCGGTCCCGGGCAGCCCGGGGACCAGGGGCCCCGGCCGAACCTGAGCAAGGACGACCGTCCCGCCGGTCCGGGCTGGGGCGCGCCGCCCGCGCCGCCCCGTGACGAGCGCTCCGGTGACACCCCCGACGACCCCTGGGCCCCGCCGCGGGATCCGCGGTGACCACCGTCGAACGGCGGGACGAGGGGCTGCTGGACGGCGCCGCCGGGAACCCGCCGTTCGACGAGGCGCGGGCCGCGGCCGCCGTCCGGGAACTGCTGCTGGCTCTCGGTGAGGACCCGGACCGGCCCGGCCTGGCCGGCACCCCGGGCCGGGTGGCCCGGTCGTTCGCCGAGCAGTTCGCCGGGCTGCGGGGCGACCCGGACGCGGTGCTGGACACCGTGTTCGACGAGAACCACGCGGAGATGATCCTGGTCCGCGACATCGACTTCTACTCCACCTGCGAGCACCACCTGCTGCCCTTCTTCGGCAAGGCGCACGTCGGCTACATCCCCGGCCGGGACGGCCGGGTCACCGGGCTCTCCAAACTCGCCCGGGTGGTCGAGGGCTACGCCCGGCGCCCGCAGGTCCAGGAGCGGCTGACCACCCAGATCGCCGAGGCGCTGGTCCGGCGGCTGCACCCGGCCGGCGTCATCGTCGTGCTGGAGGCCGAGCACATGTGCATGGCCGTCCGCGGTGTGCGCAAGGCCGGAGCGGTCACCTCCACGTCCGCCGTCCGCGGGGTCTTCCAGACCTCGCAGCCGACCAGGGCGGAAGCGATGGCCCTCATCGTCCGTCGGTGAGCGCCGCCGCACTGGCCCGTCCGCCGGCGGGCCGCCGGGTCCGGGTGATGGGCATCCTCAACGTCACCCCCGACTCCTTCTCCGACGGCGGCCTGTTCGCCGCCACCGACGCCGCGATCGCGCACGGACTGGCCCTGCACGCCGCGGGCGCCGACCGCGTCGACGTCGGCGGCGAGTCCACCCGGCCGGGCGCGCACCGGGTGCCGCCGGACGTCGAGGCCGACCGGGTGCTGCCGGTCATCGCCGCCCTCAGCGACGCCGGGGTGCCCTGCTCGGTCGACACCACCCGGGCCACCGTGGCCGCCGCCGCCGTGACGGCCGGTGCGGCGCTGGTCAACGACGTCTCCGGCGGGCTCGCCGACCCGGCGATGGCCGGCGTCGTGGCCGACGCCGGACTGCCCTGGGTGCTCATGCACTGGCGGGCCCACAGCGAGACGATGAACGAGCACGCGGTCTACGGCGACGTCGTCGCCGACGTCCGCGACGAGCTCGCCGCCCGGGTGGACGCCGCGCTGGCCGCCGGCGTCGACGCCGGGAACCTGGTGCTGGACCCGGGTCTCGGCTTCGCCAAGCACGCGGCGCACAACTGGGCGCTGCTGGCCGGGATCGACGTCCTGCACGGACTGGGGCTGCCGCTGCTGATCGGCGCCTCCCGCAAACGCTTCCTGCCGCCGAGCGGACAGCCGGCCGGGTCGCCCGCCGACCTCCGGGCCCGCGACGTGTCCACCGCGGCCGTCACGACGCTGGTTGCCGCCGCCGACGTCTGGGGGGTCCGGGTGCACGACGTCGAGGGCAGCCTGCGGGCGTTGGACGTGGTGGCGGCCGTCGCCGCGGCGCGCGGGGAACAGGAGCCCGGATGAGCGACCGGATCACCCTCACCGGGTTGGACGTCGTCGGGCACCACGGGGTGTTCGCCTTCGAGAAGGAACAGGGGCAGCACTTCATCGCCGATCTGGTCGTGTGGCTGGACCTGGCGCCCGCGGCCCGCTCCGACGACGTCGCCGACACCCTGCACTACGGCGAGCTCGCCGAGTACGCCGCCGGCGTCATCGCCGGCCCCGCCCGGGACCTCATCGAGACGGTGGCCGCCGAGATCGCCGACGGCGTGCTGGCGCGCTGGCCGGTGACCGCGGTCGAGGTGACGCTGCACAAACCCAGCGCCCCGATCCCGCTCACCTTCGCCGACGTGGCCGTCACCGTCCGGCGGTCGCGCCCGTCCGGGGCGACCCCGTGACCCGGGCGGTGCTCAGCCTGGGCGCGAACCTGGGGGACGCCGCGGGCCGGCTGGCCGCCGCGGTGGACGCGCTGGGCGACGCCCTGGTGGCGGCGTCCGCCGTCTACGTCACGCCGCCGTGGGGTCCGGTCGAGCAGGACGACTTCCTCAACCGGACCGTCGTCGTCGACGACCCCGCCCGCGACGCCCGCGACTGGCTGACCCTCGCCCAGGCGCTGGAGGAGGCCGCCGAACGGACCCGGCCGGTGCGTTGGGGACCGCGGACCCTCGACGTCGACGTCGTCGCGGTGTGGAACGACGGCGTGCCGGTGTCCAGCGACGATCCGGACCTGCTGCTGCCGCACCCGCGGGCGGCCGAGCGGGCGTTCGTGCTGCTGCCGTGGGTCGAGATCGAGCCCGACGCCGTGCTCCCCGGGGTGGGCCGCGTCGCCGACCTGCTGGCGGACCTGGACACCGCGGGCATCCGGACGTGGACGGGGGCTGACGGTGGCTGACGACGACGGCCGGCTCGGCTTCACCCGCGCCCGGGACCTGGCGGTCGTCGCCGGGGTCGCGCTGGTGCTGGGCTACGTGGCGGTGCGCATCGCCTACGGCTCGCTGCCCGTCTTCCCCCGGCTGGCCGGGGTGTCCGCCGCCGTGCTGGGCATCGGGGAGGCGGTCGCCGGATTCCACATCCGGGCCCGGCTGCGCGCCGCCCGCACCCCGCGGGACGGGGCCGGACACCCCCGCAGCAGCGTGTGGGGCGAGCTGCGGCCGCTGCCCCCGCTGGTCGGCGCCCGCTCGCTGATGGTCGCCAAGGCCAGCAGCCTGGCCGGCGCCGGACTCGCGGGGCTCTGGGCCGGACTGCTCCTCTACACCGCGCCGCTGGCGGGCGCGGTGACCGCCGCGGGCCGGGACAGCCTGACCGCGGTGGTCGGCATCGTCAGTGCCCTGGTGCTCATGGGCGGGGCCCTGTGGCTGGAACGGTGCTGCGTCCCACCCGACGGCGGCGACGACCGGGACGTCCGCGGCCCGCGGAGCGGTTCCGGCCCGGGCCCGGCCTGACCCGGGTCAGGCCAGGGGAGCCAGCGCGGCGAGCAGCCGCTGCCGCAGCACCCCGGCGCGGGTGGCGAACGTCCGCTGCCCGCTGACGTACTCGGCCTTGCCGGCCGCGGTCTCGATCGGCACCGGTCGGTAGCCCAGCGCGCTGAAGTCGTAGGGCGAGGCCCGCATGTCCAGTTCCCGGACGTCGCGGGCCAGCGCGAAGCAGTCCGACACCAGCTCCGACGACACCACCGGCGACATCTTGTAGGCCCATTTGTACAGGTCCATCGAGGCGTGCAGGCAGCCCGGTTGCTCAAGCTCCACGCGCCGGTCGACGGTGGGCTGCAGCAGGTTCAGCGGTCGGGCCGCCGGCGTGAAGAAGCGGAAGGCGTCGAAGTGGGTGCAGCGCAGTTGCGCCGCCTCGACCACCGCGTCGGTCCCGGCCTGCCCCAGCCGCAGCGGCCACCCACCGTGCCGCCGTTGTCCGTCGACCGGCCGGTGCACCATCGCCCACTCGTGCAGCCCGAAGCAGCCGAACTGCGGGGCGGCGGCGGCCGTCGCGGTCAGCAGTCGCCGGACCAGCGAGACCGTGTCCGCGCGCGCGGCGGCGAAGGCTGCGGTGTCCACGGTTGTCACGTCGCCGTCGGTGCGGTAGAAGCGGGCGGCCCGGTGGTCCGGGGCGTCCCGCAGGCCGATGCCGGCGCCGGGATGCCAGTGCCGCAGCTTGGCGGGGGTGAGTCGGTAGTAGGTGAACAGGAAGTCCTGGACGGGGTGCGTCAGCCCCGCCGCCCGCCGTTCCCGGGCGGCCGCGGTCAGGGCGTCGACCCGCGTGACGTGCGCCGCCTGCACCGGCTCCCACGCGGTCCGGTCCAGCACCTGGCGGGGCGTCCCGGACGGCGGATCCGACGCCGTCGTCCCAGCGCCCGCGGACGCACCGGCCGGAGAACCCATGCCGACCATTCTGCCGCCCGGGACCCGACGTCCCGGCGCCCTGCGACGGGAGCGAGGGCCAGGCCGCCCGCGACCGGACCGGCGGCTCCGCGGGCGGGCCGGGACCGCCGCACCGGCCAGTAGAGTCACTCCGTGTGACCGAGTCCGAGATCCCGCCCACCACAGAGCCTGCCGGGCCCGCGGCGCCCGCGGTCGCCGCCGGCACCCACGCCGGGCCGGTCGACGCGACGGCCACCCCCGCGGACCCGGGCGCCGGCCGGACCTCGGTCAGCGCCACCGGCACGCGCGCGGACACCGACGGGACCGAGTTGCCCGAGCAGATGCGGATCCGGCGGGAGAAGCGCGAACGCCTCATCGCCGACGGCCGTGACCCCTACCCGGTCGGGGTGGAGCGCACCCACACGCTCGCCGAGATCCGGGCGGCCTATCCGGACCTGCCGGTGGACACCGCGACCGGCGACCTGGTCGGCGTCACCGGGCGTGTGCTGTTCCTGCGCAACACCGGGAAGCTGTGTTTCGCCACCCTCCGCGAGGGGGGCGCCGGAGAATCCGGCGCCGAACTGCAGGTGATGATTTCCACGGCCGGCGTCGGCCCGGACGAACTGGCCGCCTGGAAGGCGTCGGTCGATCTCGGTGACCACGTATTCGTGCACGGCGAGGTCATCACCTCCCGCCGCGGCGAGTTGTCCGTCATGGCCGACCGCTGGGCGATCACGGCCAAATCGTTGCGGCCGCTGCCGGTGGCCCACCGGCCGATGTCGGAGGAAAGCCGCGTCCGGCAGCGTTACGTCGACCTGATCGTGCGACCGGAGGCCCGCCGCACGGTGGAGTTGCGTTCCACGGTCATGCGGTCGGTGCGCGAAACGCTGTACGGTCGCGATTTCCTGGAGATCGAGACCCCGATGTTGCAGGTCATCCACGGCGGGGCCGCCGCGCGTCCGTTCGTGACGCACCTCAACGCGATGGACATGGACGTCTATCTGCGCATCGCCCCGGAGTTGTTCCTCAAGCGTGCCGTCGTCGGTGGTATCGACCGTGTCTTCGAGATCAACCGGAATTTCCGGAACGAAGGAGTGGATTCGTCCCATTCGCCGGAGTTCACCTCGCTGGAGGTGTACCAGGCCTATTCGGACTACAACGGAATGGCCAAGCTGACAACCGCCATCATCCAGAACGCCGCACTCGCCGCGCTGGGCACGACCACCGCCGTGCAGCCCGACGGCACCGAGATCGACCTGGGCGGCACCTGGCGCGAGATCACGTTGTACGGCGCGCTGTCCGAGGCGGCGGGAGAGGAGATCACCGGGCTCACGCCGATGGCCGACCTCGTCGTGCTGGCCGAGCGGCTCGGCGTCCCGGTGGCGCCGCACTACGGCCCGGGCAAGCTCGCCGAGGAATTGTTCGACCACCTCGTCGTGCCGACGCTCGTCCAGCCGACCTACGTCCGCGATTTCCCGATCGACACCTCGCCGCTCACCCGCGCCCACCGCAGCACGCCGGGCGTGGCCGAGAAGTGGGATCTCTACATCAACGGCTACGAGACCGGTACCGCCTATTCCGAGCTCGTCGATCCGGTGGTGCAGCGCGAACGTTTCGTCGAGCAGGCCCGGTTCGCCGGGCTCGGCGACGTCGAGGCGATGAAGTTGGACGAGGACTTCCTGCGGGCGATGGAGTACGGAATGCCCCCGTCGGGGGGTATGGGTATGGGCATCGACCGGCTGATGATGGCGCTCACCGGGGCGGGGATCCGCGAAACCATTCTGTTTCCCTTCGTCCGGCCGGGGGAATAGCCACCGTTTCGGGAACTCTGCGTCATCGGCGTACGTTGCCATCCCGCCGACAATGTGTGCGCCAGGTCATGACGCGCGGTGCGGAAATGCATCTCAAGGCGCCGCACGGCGGCTCGAGACAAATGCCGCACTGATCTATGCTGACTGCACCAGAACGCAATTATTCGTGCAGGAGGAATGGAATGGCCACGCAGACCACGACCACGCTGATCGACGACATCGACGGGTCGGCGGCGACGGACACCTATGTGTTCGGCCTCGACGGCACGTGGTACGAGATCGACCTCAACGACAAGAACGCGAAGAAGCTCAACGACGCGTTGTCGGAGTTCGTCGCCCACGGCCGGCGCGGCGAGGCCGGCCGGCGCGGGGCCCGCAACCGCAGCCGGCAGGTGAAGGCGGCCCGTCCCGCCGACAAGGCCGCGCCGGACCGCGAGCAGACCACCGCGATCCGCAACTGGGCCCGCAGCCAGGGCCTGACCGTCTCCGACCGCGGACGGCTCTCGCAGTCGATCATCGACCAGTTCGAAGCCGCCCACTGAGCGGCGCCGCGCCGCCGGCCTACCGGCGGCGCGGTCCCCACGCCGTCGGGGACGACCGGCCCTGCACCGGCCGTTCCAGACCGCGGATGCCCGTGCCCCCGTCTCTCCCGGAGACCGGGGGCACGGCCGCGTCCGGGGTCTTTTCGCCCTCGGCGTAGCCCGCTCGCTGGCGGAACGGGTACCGCTCGGGCAGCGTTGACAACGACAGAGGGGGACATGCGTGGTCCCCACCTCACTTGCGAGCGTTCGCGGAGCCCCACTCCGTGGCCGGTCTAGAGTGGAGCCAGCCGGAGCGGTGGGACTGATTCAAGCCCAGCTCAGCGCACGGGTCGGGGCTCATTGAAAGCGCACGGCCATGAGGAGTGCACATGTTCGAACGGTTTACTGACAGGGCGCGACGTGTGGTCGTGCTGGCGCAGGAAGAAGCGCGCCTGCTCAACCACAACTACATCGGCACCGAGCACATCCTGCTCGGCCTCATCCACGAGGGCGAGGGCGTGGCCGCCAAGGCCCTCGAGTCGCTCGGCATCGCCCTCGAGGGCGTGCGGTCGCAGGTCGAGGAGATCATCGGCCAGGGCCAGCAGGCCCCGTCCGGTCACATCCCCTTCACCCCGCGCGCCAAGAAGGTGCTGGAGCTGAGCCTGCGCGAGGCGCTGCAGCTCGGCCACAACTACATCGGCACCGAGCACATCCTGCTCGGCCTCATCCGTGAGGGCGAGGGCGTGGCCGCCCAGGTGCTGATCAAGCTCGGCGCCGACCTCAACCGGGTCCGCCAGCAGGTCCTGCAGCTGCTCTCGGGCTACCAGGGCAAGGAGACCGCCGCCGCCGAGGGTGGCCGCAGCGAGGGCACCCCCTCGTCGTCGACCGTCCTGGACCAGTTCGGCCGCAACCTCACCCAGGCCGCCCGCGAATCCAAGCTCGACCCGGTCATCGGGCGCGAGAAGGAGATCGAGCGGGTCATGCAGGTGCTGTCCCGCCGTACCAAGAACAACCCGGTGCTGATCGGCGAGCCCGGCGTCGGCAAGACGGCCGTCGTCGAGGGCCTCGCGCAGGCGATCGTCCGCGGCGACGTCCCCACCACGCTGAAGGACAAGCAGCTCTACACCCTCGACCTCGGCTCCCTGGTGGCCGGCTCCCGCTACCGCGGTGACTTCGAGGAGCGCCTGAAGAAGGTGCTCAAGGAGATCAGCACCCGCGGCGACATCATCCTGTTCATCGACGAGATCCACACCCTGGTGGGTGCGGGTGCCGCCGAGGGCGCGATCGACGCAGCGTCCATCCTGAAGCCGAAGCTGGCCCGTGGCGAGCTGCAGACCATCGGTG
>JBQGEH010000681.1:0-1924 GCA_052039515.1 Nakamurella sp.
CGACGCGAAGCAGCGCGTACGACTGCAGAGCCACCTGGGTGGCGGTCCAGTCCACCAAGAGACCGGGGACGGCCGCCACGGGCGTGCGCATGGCCTCGAGCAACCGGGCCGGCCACCCGGGATCGTGATCACGCCGGTCGAGGTCGCCGCACCCGGTGCACGCGGTGACCCCCGGCCCGATCAGCGGTCCGATCCGCGCGCGGAGCCGGTCCACGGTGACGGTCAGGTGGCGAGCACCGTCCCGGGTCAGCCGATCGGTCACCGCACGGTCGACCTCGACGGTGGGGGAGACCAGCACGGTCAGGGCGGGCCGGGCGTCGTCGGGTTTGGTCCAGTGGTTGACCGTGCGGATCAGCACCCCCGCCGACCCGGGCGCACCGTCGGTGCGTCCGTCCCGGCCCGACGCCCGGCGTCCGGTCGACCGAACGGCGCGCGACGCAGCACCCGATCGGGCGGGAGCCGGCGTCCGCCAGGCCGGCGCGAGCCACAGCCTCTCCGTGGCGGGGTCATCGGCCAGCAGGGTGGCGATCCGGTCGCGGACCGGCCCCTCGCCGACCAGACGGATCCCCGACGTCCTCACCGGCTCAGGATGCCCGGCGACGGCACCGCTCGGTCGGGGCGCCGACGGGTTGTCCACAGCCCGGTCGGTGCGTCCGGGCCCGGACATGCGTCAGGGGTGGTCCCGAACGGGACCACCCCTGACACACGGTCGCCCCGTGACCACCCGACGGCGGACGGGACGGACCCTCAGGTCCTCAGGCCTTGCCCAGGATCCGGTTGAGGTTGGTGCTGCAGACCGGGCACTGGGCCTTGGCCATGCGGGTGCCCTTCTCGTTCACCTTGACCACGCCCTCGGCCTGGCGCTTCTCCTTGCACTTCACACAGTAGAACTCGCCACTGTAGGTCTCTTCGGCCACTCTTCCTCCTGCTCGCTCGGACGCCGTCGTGCCGGCGCACGTCGTAGCACGACCCTCGGTGGGGGCGCTCCGCCGCTCTCTCGTTCGCTCACTCTACGCACAACCGGCCCGGGTGAGCGTGGGAGGCGCGCCGACGCGCGCGCCGCGGGGCGGGCCCGGCCGCTGCCGTCGGGTGCCTCCGTACGGTCGACGCCGGGAACACCAAAGCCCCCATGGCCGCCGGATCCGTGTGCCTTCCCCTGCACACGTCCTGGCGCCCACGGGGGCCCGGTGCGATCACCGTAGGGCGACCACCTCGGGGCGTCAAGCCGGGCGCCGGCCGGGGGGACGAGCACCCTCACGGCGTCCGGCACGTGTCTCCGCCCGGGCCGCGGCGTCCACCGCGGCCCCGGTCGGAGCAACCGCCGGGTGGGTCCGGTGTGTCAGGCTGTGCGCCATGAAGGCGGTACGGACGGTCCTGCTGGTCGTGATGTCGGTGATCCTGCTCGGCGGGTGCGTCAAGGTCGACATGGACCTGACCGTGTCCTCCGACGACACGATCAGCGGCACCGCGGTCCTCGCGGTCGACAAGTCGATCCCGTCGGCGGAGCAGCTGCAGCAGCAGATGGAGGCCGGCCTGCCGCCCGGCGTGCGGGTGGAGCCGTACGAGGACGACACCTATCGCGGGATCACCGCCTATTACGACAAGGTCCCGCTGACCGCGTTCGCCGGCCAGGGCCCGGAGGGTCTGCAGACCGCGACCCTGCGCCGCGAGGGCGACTTCTACGTGTACGGACAGGCCGACGCGCCACCGCCGACCCCGGTGCCGGGTCTGGAGAACGCGGTCTACCGGATCCGGTTGACCTTCCCCGGCGAGGTGGTGGAGACCAACGGCGTGGCCGACGGCAACTCCGTGGAGTGGACCGACCCGGGCGTCACCCCCTACGCCCGGGCGGAGGCGGCGCCGAACCTGCTCGTCCCGATCCTGCTCGGCGTCCTGGGGCTGCTCGTGGTGGCCGGCCTGGCCA
>JBQGEH010000682.1:0-1870 GCA_052039515.1 Nakamurella sp.
TCGGATCGACCTCGCTGCAGAAGGACTCGCTCGTGGTGGTCGGCCGGTGACGGTGCCCGACGGCCGCGAGGACCGTCCGGTCCCCGTCGTCGAGCTCGTCGATCTGCACCGCTCGTTCCCCGGCCCGCCGGAGGTGCACGCCGTGCGCGGGGTCGACCTCGCCGTGCAGGCCGGCGAATACCTGTCCATCGTCGGACCGTCCGGTTCGGGCAAGTCCACCCTGCTGCACGTGCTGGGCCTGCTCGACCGGCCGTCGTCGGGCACCTACCTGCTCGACGGGGTGGACGTCGCGGGCATGAGCGAATCGGAGCGGGCCGGGATGCGTGGCGGGCGCATCGGTTTCGTGTTCCAGGCGTTCCACCTGCTGCCCAGCCGGTCCGTGCTGGACAACGTGATGCTGGCGATGGTCTATCAGCGGGTGCCGCGCCGGGAGCGGCGGTCCCGGGCGCTGGAGGCGCTGGACCGGGTGGGGCTCGCACACCGCACCGACTTCGCCCCGGCGCAGCTGTCCGGCGGCGAGCGGCAACGTGTCGCGGTCGCCCGCGCCCTCGTCGGTCGCCCGTCCCTGCTGCTGGCCGACGAACCCACCGGCAACCTCGATCAGGCCAACGCGGCCGGCGTCATGGAGTTGTTCGACGACCTGCACGCCGGTGGCATCACGATCGCCGTCATCACCCACGACGAGACGGTCAGCGCCCGCGCCGGCCGTCGGGTCCGCATCACCGACGGCGAGCTGACCGCCGCATGACCCCCGCATGACCGCCGCCGACCGACCCGGCCGCCACGCCGCCGAGACCGTTCTGCCCGACCCTCCCGCGGCTCGCGTCCCACCGCGCGTCAACCGGTCCCGGATGCGCCCGGCCGATCTGGTCGACGAGGCGCTCCGCGGCATCAGCGCCCGCCCGGCCCGGCTGGTGCTGACCATGATCGGCACCGTCGTCGGGATCGCCGCCCTGGTCGCGACCCTCGGCCTCGGCCAGACCGCGGCCGGTCAGATCGCCCAGCGGTTCGACGAGGTCGCCGCCACCCGGATCGTGGTGTCCGCGACCAACTCCCAGTTCGCCCCGGACGGCTTCGCGCAGGCCACCCTGCCGTGGGACGCGGCCGACCGCGCCACCCGGCTCAGCGGCGTCGCCGGAGCCGCCACCGTGTCCCCCGTCGATCTCGGCGAGGAGAAGGTCAGCGGCGTGGCCCTGGTCGACCCGTCGGGGGCCAACCTGCTCGACATCCCGGCCGTGGCCGTGTCTCCCGGACTGCTGGCGGCCGAGGGCGGCGAGATCGTCACCGGACGGTTCTTCGACGCCGGGCACGACGCGCGCGCCGACCGCGTGGTCGTGCTCGGCGCCGACGCCGCCGCGCAGCTGGACATCAACCGGGTCGACGTCCGGCCCAGCATCTTCATCGGCGACACGTCCTTCGCCGTCATCGGCATCGTCGACGGCATGGTCCGCCGCACCGAGCTCGCCGACGCGGTGATCCTGCCGAACGGCACCGCCGCCACCTACTTCGGTCTCGCCGCGCCGGCTGAGCTGGACATCCGCACCGTGGTCGGCGCCGCGCAGCAGGTGGGAGCTCAGGCCCCGGTGGCGGTCTCGCCCAACCATCCCGAGCAGATCGACGCCCAGGTGCCGCCGAAACCGGGCAACCTGTCCACCTCGGTCCGCGGCGACGTGAACTCCCTGTTCCTCGCCTTCGGCGGCGTCGCCCTCGTCGTCGTTGGTCTCGGGATCGCCAACGTGACCCTGCTGTCGGTCATCGAACGCACCGGCGAGATCGGCCTGCGCCGGGCGCTGGGGGCCCGACGTCGTCACATCGCCGCCCAGTTCCTGCTCGAGTCCGCGGTCACCGGCCTGCTGGGCGGGCTGATCGG
>JBQGEH010000683.1:0-1597 GCA_052039515.1 Nakamurella sp.
GCCGGATCACGCCGAGCGTGCGGCGGGCCAGCTCGAACAGATCGACCAGGCGTCGCAGATCGTCCCCGGCGAGCGCGACGTCGGCGGTCTCGACGGCGACGTCGGTCCCGGCGACCCCCATGGCGATGCCGATGTCGGCCAAGGCGAGCGCCGGGGCGTCGTTGGTGCCGTCGCCGACCATCGCCACGGTGTGGCCCTGTTCCTGCAGGTCCCGGATGACGTCCTGCTTGTCCTCCGGCCGGACCTGGGCCCGCCATTCGTCGATCCCGAGCTCGGCAGCGACCTTCTCCGCGGTCTGCGGATGGTCCCCGGTGAGCATGACGATGCGCCGAACCCCGTTGGCGCGCAATGCTTCCAGGACGGCCGGCGCCTCGGCCCGGACGGTGTCCCGCAGACTGACCAGGCCGACCAGCTTGTGGTCGACGGCCAGCAGCAACGGGATCTCGGTGTCCTCCCGGAGCCGCTCGACCCACGACTTGGCCTTCGCCGAGATGCGGACCTTCTGCTCCCGCATGAACTCGATGCTGCCGAGCAGCATCGTGCGACCGTCGGCCTGGGTGCGCATGCCCAGGCCCAGCAGCACCTCGCACTCCTCGTGCGGCGGAATCACGATGTGCCGCTCGGTGGTGGACCGAATGACGGCCTGCGCCAACGGATGTCGCGAATGGATCTCCGAGCTCGCCGCGTACGCGAGCACTTGTTCGGGCTCCCACGCCTTGTCGAGCGCGACCACGTTGGTGACGACCGGACGACCGGTGGTGAGCGTGCCCGTCTTGTCGAAGACGACGGCGTCGACCCGGGCCGCCTGCTCCAGATGGGAGCCGCCCTTGATGAGGATGCCGCGACGGGCGCCGGTGCCGATCGCCGCGCTGATCGCGGTCGGGGTCGACAGACCCACCGCGCACGGGCAGGCGACCAGCAGCATCGTCATCGCCCGGCGGACGTACCGGGTCACCAGCAGCGTCGCCGCGGACAGCGCGAACGACAGCGGGACGAACCGGCGGGAGAACTTCTCGGCGACGGTCTGGATCGGGGCGCGGTCCTGCTCGGCCGTCTCGACCCGGGCGATGATGCGGCCCAGGGCGGTGCCCGACCCGACGGCGTCGGCCCGGACGACGAGCCGGCCCCGCAGCAGCACGCTGCCGGCGGAGATCTTGGCGCCGACCTCGACGGCGACCGGCAGGCTCTCCCCGGTCAGGGCCGACTGGTCGAGGACGCCACTGCCCTCGACGACCACCCCGTCGACCGGCGAGGCCACGTGGTCGTGCAGCACGACCTCGTCGCCCACCCGCAGGGAGGAGACGTCGACCTGCTCCTCGACCTGGGCACCGTCGACCTCGATGCGCACCCAGATCGAGTCGGCGGTCCCGCTGAGCAGGTCGGCGATGGCGCGGCGGGTCCGCCGGACGGTGAGGTCCTGCAGGTACTCGCCGATGTTCAGCAGCCACAACACCGTGAGGGCGACCACGTTCTCGCGGAGCACCAACGAGGCCACGGTGGCGGCGGACACCAGGGCGTCGGTGCCCGCGGTCCGTCGACCGCGCAACGCGGCGATCGCTCCCCGGAGGAACGGATACCCGGTGAAGATCGTGACGCC
>JBQGEH010000684.1:0-3704 GCA_052039515.1 Nakamurella sp.
ACTCCGGGGCCGACGCGAGGTCCTGCCAGTTCGCCATGTCCCCGGCGACCTGGTACATCTCCCGCGACGCCCAGGTCGGCAGGTGCACGCCGTTGGTGACCGAGCCGATCGGCACCTCCTCGGGGGCGAAGCCCGGGTACAGCCCGGCGAACATCTCCCGGGACACGACGCCGTGCAGCTTGGCCACGCCGTTGGCCCGCTGCGCGAGGCGCAGGCCCATGTGGGCCATGTTGAAGCGGCTGGGATCGTCCTCCACCCCCAGCGCGAGCACCTCACCGACGCCGACGCCGGGCACCAGCCGGGTGCCGCCGTGACCGTCGTGGCCGAGGTAGTGCTCGACCAGCGACATCGGGAAGCGGTCGATGCCGGCCGGCACCGGGGTGTGGGTGGTGAACACGGTGCCCGCCCGCACCGCCGACAGCGCCTGATCGAAGGTCAGGCCCTCGTCGGTGACCAGCGTCGAGATGCGCTCGAGGCCGAGGAACCCGGCGTGCCCCTCGTTCATGTGGAACACCTCGGGCGTGGGGTGCCCGGTGGCCTCGCAGAACGCCCGGACGGCACGCAGACCGCCGACGCCGACCAGGATCTCCTGCTTGATGCGGTGGTCCTGGTCGCCGCCGTAGAGCTTGTCGGTGACGCCGCGCAGCTCCTCGTCGTTCTGCTCGATGTCGCTGTCCAGCAGCAGCAGCGGCACCCGGCCGACCTGGGCCTGCCAGATCCGCGCGTACAGCCGACGGTCGCCCGGCATCTCGACCGAGATCACCAGTTGCTCCCCGTCCGCGCCGAGGACGCGGCTCAGCGGCAGGCCCTGGGGGTCGTGCACGGGGTAGTGCTCCTGCTGCCAGCCGTCGGCCGACAGCGACTGCCAGAAGTAGCCGTAGCGGTACAGCAGGCCGATGCCGATGATCGGGACCCCGAGGTCGGACGCCGACTTGAGGTGATCACCGGCCAGGATGCCCAGGCCACCGGAGTAGTTCGGCAGCACCTCGGAGACGCCGAACTCCATGGAGAAGTAGGCGATCGAGCGCGGCAGCGGGGCGTCGGTGACCTGCTGCTGGTACCAGCGCGGCTCGGTCAGGTAGGCCTGCAGGTCCGCGTCCAGCGCGGTCAGCCGGTCCAGGAACTTCGGGTCGGAGGCCAGCTCCTCGAGCCGGGTGGTGGACACCGACCCCAGCAGCTTGAGCGGATCGCCGCCGACCTGTCGCCACAGGTCACGGTCGATGTCGGCGAACAGGTCCTGGCTGGCCGGGTGCCAGGACCATCGGAGGTTGCGCACCAGGGACCCGAGCGGACGCAGGGCGGTGGGCAGTTGCGGTCGGACGCTGAATCGGCGGAGGGCTTTCACCCGCGTGAAACTAGTCCATGTTCGTCACGTCCCGATGAACATTCGTCACGCTCTTCGCCGGTTGGGCACGATTCAGCAGCCACTTCCACCCGACCGCCGGACGCCGGCGGCGCACCCGGGACCGAGGGGAGTCCGCGCTGCCGGTCGCAACCCGGTTGGGTAGGTTGTCCGCGTGGCCGGACGAATCGGAATTACCGACATCAGCCCGCGCGTCGCTTGCGGCGCCTACCCGGCGAAGGCCGTGGTCGACGAGCGGATCCGCATCAAGGCGACGGTGTTCCGGGAGGGACACGACGCGGTCGCCGCCAACGTCGTGTGGAGGCACGAGTCCGATCCGGACGGGTCGGCGCCGCTGATCCGGATGCACCCCTACTCCGTCGGCCTGGACCTGTGGGACGCGCACGTCGTCCCCGACCGGCTCGGCTGGTGGTCGTTCACCGTCGAGGCGTGGTCGGACCCGCTGGAGACGTGGAAGCACTCGGCCGAGGTCAAGGCGCACGCCGGCCAGACCGCCGAGGAGATGGCCAACGACTTCGAGACCGGTGCGTTGCTGCTCGAGCAGATCGCGGCCCGCCCCGACCAGCCCTACCGCGGTGCCATCACCGCGGCGGTGGAGGCGCTGCGGGACGGTTCCCGGTCGGTCACCGAGCGCATCGGGCCGGCGCTGGCGCCCGAGCTGTGGAAGGTGCTGGAGCAGAACCCCATCCGCGAGCTCGTCACCACCGACGGCCCGCACCGGATCTGGGTGGACCGCACACTCGGTGCGTTCTCCGCCTGGTACGAGTTCTTCCCGCGGTCGCAGGGAGCCGTCGTCGACGAGAACGGGAAGCCGGTCAAGCACGGCACCTTCCGCGACGCCATCGATTCGCTCCCCCGGGTCGCCCGGATGGGCTTCGACATCCTCTACATGCCGCCCATCCACCCGATCGGCCGACTGAACCGTAAGGGCCCGAACAACACCGTCCACTCCGAGCCCGAGGACGTCGGCTCGCCATGGGCCATCGGCTCGACCGAGGGCGGCCACGACGCGATCCACCCGGAGCTGGGCACCATCGACGACTTCGACGCCTTCGTGGCGGCGGCCAACGAGCTGGGCCTGGAGGTCGGGATGGACCTGGCGCTGCAGGCCGCGCCCGACCACCCGTGGGTCAAGACCAACCCGGAGTGGTTCACCACCCGTCCGGACGGCACCATCGCCTATGCGGAGAACCCGCCGAAGAAGTACCAGGACATCTATCCGATCAACTTCGACAACGCACCGGAGACGATCTACGCCGAGGTACTGAGGATCGTCCAGTACTGGATCTCGCACGGTGTCACGGTGTTCCGGGTCGACAACCCGCACACCAAGCCGGTCGACTTCTGGGAGTGGCTGATCGCCGAGGTGCACAAGACCACCCCGGAGGCGATGTTCCTGGCCGAGGCGTTCACCCGGCCGGCGATGATGCACGAGCTGGCCAGGGCCGGGTTCACCCAGTCCTACACCTACTTCACCTGGCGCAACGCCAAGCAGGAGATCATCGACTACTGCGTGGAGCTCGTCGAGGCCAGCGACTACATGCGGCCCAGCTTCTGGGTGAACACCCCCGACATCCTGCCGTTCGCGTTGCAGCGCCGGGATCCGGCGACCTTCGCGCTGCGGGCGGTGCTGGCGTCCACGCTCTCGCCGACCTGGGGCGTCTACGCGGGCTTCGAGCTCTACGAGCACGAGGTGCTCGCGCCGGGCCGCGAGGAGTACCTGAACTCGGAGAAGTTCCAGCTGCGTCCCCGCGACTTCGAGACCGCGCTGGCCACCGGCCAGTCCCTGGAGCCGTTCCTCGGGGCGCTGAACCGGATCCGCAAGGCCCACCCCGCGCTGCAGACGATGAAGGGGCTGTGGTTCCACGGCGTCGACAACGACAACCTGCTGGTCTACAGCCGCCACGACGAGGTCAGCGGCGACACCGTGCTGGTGGTCTGCGCGCTCAACAGCGACGGCGTGCACGGCGGCACCACCGACCTGTGGCTGCCGGCCCTGGGCCTGGAGTGGGGTGCGGAGTTCGACGTCTTCGACGAGCTCAGCGGGGACGCCTACCGCTGGGGCCAGTTCAACACCGTGATCCTCAACCCGGCGATCGCGGTGGCGCACGTCTTCACGATCAAGCACCGGTGACGTCCGGGGCGGGTCGCGGTCCGGGGCGGCGGTTTGGACGCCGTCGCCCCGTCCGGCTACGGTCCCTCGCGCGCGACGGAGCGGCCGAGTCGACCGGGGCGGTCCGTCGCCCCTCGCCCGGCCGACCCTGCCGGGCACCTCTCCACCACCTCCCACGCCGAAGGAGTACCGCAGCCGTGTCCCCGCTGACCGACCTGTTGCACGAGT
>JBQGEH010000685.1:0-4055 GCA_052039515.1 Nakamurella sp.
CGCGACCTGCCCGGGCCGATCGGTCACGGCTTCACCCGGCACCACCTCGACACCGGTGAGACGTGGTGGCAGGCCGACCTCAGCCCGCAGATCCGCGCCTTCGGGCTGGACACCTGCAATCAGGTCGCCGGTCCCGACGGAGCCGTCCCGGACGTGCAGTTCCAGTGGCTGCGCCGCGAGCTGACGCGGGCCCAGGCCGAGCGCAAGCTGGTGCTGATCTTCAGCCACCACAACAGCGTCACCCTGGAGAACCGGGCGCAGCGGCCCGGTGACACCGAGGTGCTGCACGGGGCCGAGGAGTTCGTCGCGATGCTGCTGGAGTTCCCGGTGGTCATCGGCTGGCTCAACGGGCACACGCACCTGAACCAGATCCTGGCCCACCCCCGGGCCGGCGGCGGCGGGCTGTGGGAGATCACCACCGCGTCCTGCATCGACTTCCCCCAACAGCAGCAGGTCGTGGAGATCGTGGACAACCGGGACGGGACGATGTCGCTGTTCACCACCGTCGTCGACCACGCCTCCCCGGTGACACCCGGGAACACCGGCTCCGTCGCCGATCTCGCGTCCCGCAGCCGGGAGCTCGCCGCCAACGACTGGGCCGAGAACCCGTTGATGCGCCGGGGTTCTCCGCTGGACCGCAACACCGAACTGCTGCTGCCCGCACCCTTCGACCTGTCCGCGATCACCGACAGCGCCCTGGAGGCCCAGCACCTGACCGAACGCACCCGGCTCGCCGCGCACGACGCCCGGCCGCCGCGATGAGACGGCTGCTGGCCGCGGCGGTCCTGCTGCTCACCGCCGGCTGCTCGCAGACCGCCGCGCTCGCCCCCGTCGGGGGCGACCACCTCACCGAGGTCCGGTTCGCGGCGTTGGACGTCCTCGTCCGACAGCAGGTCCAGCTGTTGACCGCCCCGGTGTGCACGGCGGACAGCGGCACGGTCACCTGTGCAGGGGACACCGTGGACGGCTCCGAGGTGCGGGTCCGCTCGGGGGCGGAGGATCCCGGCCGGCTGACCGTGACCATCGCGGGTCGCCCGGTGTACGAGGGGTCGGTGCAGGACGTCCTCGACGCCGCCGCCCGACCGACCGGATGACCGCCGTGCCGTCGACCGCCCGCATCCTGCTGGACGCCGCGCCGCGGTGGGCGCCGGTGGTGGTGGTACACGCGCTCGTCCAGGCGCTGCTGGTGCTCAAGGACCCGGTGCCGTCCGGCACCTGGGGCTTCACGGCCCTGGTGGTGGCGTCGGCGGCGGCCGTCCTGGCCATGGTCGTGCTGGTCACGGTGGCGGTGTGTCGGATCCCCGGGCACCGACGTCGTTCCGGACGTCGCCTGATCGCCTGGGCGGTGCTGCTCGGCGTCGGCAACGCCGCGGTGGCCGTGGTGTTCCCGTGGGTGCTCTCGGTGACCTCGGTGGTCAGCGCCGTCCCGCTGACGGCGGTGGCGGCCGGGCTGCCCGCGCGACGGGGCTGGTCGATGTTCCACCGGTCACCGGTACGCACCGGCCTGGTGGCGCTCACGCTCGCCGTGCCGGCCACGCTGACCTGGCCGGTGGCGCTGGTCCTCGGGTTCTTCATCACGGGACCCGTCGGGGCCGGCGCCACCTGGTGCTGGATCGGCCTCGTCGTCGCGGTGGTGACCGCCACCTGGACGGCCCGGATTGAGCGTAGGCCGGCCGGTGTCGCGCGGGGCCGGCGGGCCGGGTCGGTCGCCGGGACCTGACGACCGGCCGACCGGCTCCGCGCTCAGCCCGACTTGCGCCGGAACACCCGCTTGGCCCCGGCGGCGTGCGAGTCGCCGGAGACGTGGTTGTCACCTTCGAGGCCGACCTGGTTGCGGGCGTGGTTGGCGGCGTTCTTGCGCGCAAGCGCCTCCTTGAACTTCGCCTTCTGGTCGACCGGCCCCTCGGGCGCGGTCTGCGCCGTGTCGTCCACGGGAACGCCTTCGGCACTGGCTGACATGGTGGCCTCCTCGTCGTCGGACGGTCGCGACGCTACCCCGCCGCGGTGCGGACCCGCCCATCATCGCCGCCGACGCCGCGGCCCGGCGAGTCATTTACCCTCGGCACAACCGTCGAGTGGCCGGAGCGGGCCGGAGATGCCGTGACCGTCGGCCGCCATGAATCGGAGAGACCAGTCATGAGCGAGGCCCTGCAGAACTTCGTCAACGGCACCCGGACGGCGGCCGCGTCCGGCGAGACGATGGACGTCGTCGACCCGTCGACCGGCGAGGTGTTCGCCACCGCACCGCGTTCCGGCGCCGAGGACCTCGACGCCGCCTACGCCGCGGCCGCGACCGCGTTCGAGACCTGGGGCCAGACGACACCGTCGGAGCGGCAGCGCGCGCTGCTGCGGATCGCCGACGCGCTGGAGGCCCGGGCCGACGAGTTCGTCGACGCCGAGGTCCGCAACACCGGCAAGCCGCGCGGTCTCACCGCCTCCGAGGAACTGCCGCCCGCCATCGACCAGTTGCGCTTCTTCGCCGGCGCCGCCCGGGTCCTGGAGGGACGCGCGGCCGGCGAGTACATGGCCGGGCACACCTCGTTCGTCCGCCGGGAGCCGATCGGCGTGGTCGGCCAGGTGACGCCGTGGAACTACCCGCTGATGATGATGGTCTGGAAGATCGGACCCGCGCTCGCCGCCGGGAACACCGTGGTGCTCAAGCCCTCCGACACCACACCGGTCACCAGTCTGCTGCTGGCCGAGCTCGCGGCGGAGTTCCTGCCCACAGGCACGCTCAACGTCCTCACCGGCGACCGGGACACCGGCCGCGCCCTGGTGTCCCACCCGACCCCGGCGCTGGTGGCCATCACCGGCTCCATCCGGGCCGGCATCCAGGTCGCCGAAGCGGCGGCGGCGCAGGTGAAGCGGGTGCACCTGGAGCTCGGCGGCAAGGCCCCGGTCGTCGTCTTCGACGACGCCGACGTGGCCGCCGCCGCCGAAGCCATCGCCGTGGCCGGCTACTTCAACGCCGGGCAGGACTGCACCGCCGCGACCCGCGTCATGTGCGCGCCGGGCGTGTACGACGACTTCGTCGCCGCCCTCGCCGAGCAGGCGAAGAACACCGTCACCGGTGCACCGTCGAACGAAGACGCGCTCTACGGGCCGGTCAACAACGCCAACCAGCTCGCCCAGGTCAGCGGTTTCGTCGACCGGCTCCCCGACCACGCCGTCCTCGGGGCCGGCGGGCACCGGGTCGGCGACCGCGGCTACTTCTTCGAGCCGACGGTGGTGTCCGGGCTGCGGCAGGACGACGAGGCGGTGCAGAACGAGATCTTCGGGCCGGTCATCACCGTCCAGCGGTTCACCGACGAGGCGGAGGCGCTGCGCTTCGCCAACGGCACCCGCTACGGGCTGGCGTCCAGTGTGTGGACCACCGACCACGCCCGGGCGATGCGGATGAGCAAGGGCCTGAACTTCGGCTGCGTGTGGATCAACACCCACATCCCGCTCGTCGCCGAGATGCCGCACGGCGGCTTCGGGCAGTCCGGCTACGGCAAGGACCTGTCGATGTACGGCTTCGAGGACTACACCCGGGTCAAACACGTCATGAGCGCGATCGGCTGAATCCTCCCAGGCGGCCCACCGGGAACGGACAGCCGCACTCGGTAGGCTCCGTGGGCTTCTCCCGGACAGCACGGAAAGGACCACGACGTGGCAGCGGACATCGTGCCCATCGAGCTCGGCCTGACGGCCGGCAACCTGGTGACCCTGTGGGCACCCCGCTGGCGGGAGGACGGCGAGGAGTGGGAGGCCTTCCTGGGCCACGGCGAGTTCCTGTACGCCTTCCCCGACACCGCGCACCTCGCGGCGTTCATCCGGACCGAGACCGAGCACGACCTGGCCGACCACCCGGACTGGGAGGAGGTCCCGGAGGCGCTCGTCGACGAGCTGGAGCCGGCCGACGAGCGCAGGATCGACCTGGTCGGGGTGCCCGAGCTGGTCGCCGGGCCGGCCGACATCTGGACCGTCGCCGAGCTCGCCGACACGGTGGCCATCCTGCGGTCGATCGCCGAGGTCTGCGACCTGGAACCGGTGCTCGAGGTGCTCGGCTCCGC
>JBQGEH010000686.1:0-2566 GCA_052039515.1 Nakamurella sp.
CGACTGCGCCGGCATGGCGGCCGACCTCTTCGAGTCGTACGCCGTGACCCTGGTCGCCGCGCTGATCCTGGGCTCGCAGGCCTTCGGTGACCAGGGCCTGGTCTTCCCCCTGCTGATCCCGGCCATCGGCGCCCTGACCGCCGTCGCCGGCGTAGACGAGCACCACGACCGCCGCGCCCAGCAGACCGAGGCCGGTGGTGGCCAGGCCGACCGTGCCGCCGGTGCGGAACGCGATCCGCATCGCCTCCTCGCGACCGGAGGTGTTGGCCGCGGCGGCCACGCGGGCGTTGGCCCGGGTGGACAGCCACATGCCCAGGTAGCCGATGGTGCCCGAGAACAGGGCGCCCACCAGGAAGAACAGCGACCGGCCGATGCGTTCGGACGCGTCGCCGGGCAGGACGAACAGCAGGCCGAAGACCAGCACCACGAAGATCGCCAGGGTGCGGAACTGGCGGCCGAGGTAGGCCGCCGCCCCTTCCTGGACGGCCTCGGAGATCTGCTGCATCTTCGGGGTGCCCTTGTCGGCGGCGAGCACGCCGGCCCGCAGGACGAAGGCGATGGCCAGCGCGACCACGGCGATGACGGCGACCGCGACGACGATCGTCCTGTCACCGCCGTCCACGGTCACGGCTTCGGCGGCGATGAGGTGTGTCATGCGGCTCCGGTTTCCTGCATCACTGCGCCGGCTCTCGACCCGACCGGCGCTGGTCGGACACGATCACGTGCGCGGCCCCGGGTGGGGGCCGCGCACGTGAGGACACTGTAAGGCAGCGCAGCGTGACGCAGGACACTGCCCCGAACACGCAGCGAGTCCTGTCCGTCCCACCTCCGGGGCACTGTCGGTGCCGCGACGCAGAATGGTGCGCGTGCCGCCCCCGACCGACGCCGCCCGCCGTTCCCGGCTGCTCGACCTGGTCCGGCCGGTCGCGGTCCCGGCCGGGGTGGCCGCCGACGGCTCCTGGGTGCCCGACGGCGAACCGCCGCCGGTCACCCACCTGGAGGTGCTGCCGCCGCGACCCGCCGGCTACGCCGCCTGGCCCGCGTGGGCGGATCCGACGGTGGTGGAGGCCTTCCGCGGCCGGGGGGCGCGCGAGCCGTTCGTGCACCAGGTCGAGGCCGCCGAGCACGCCCACGCCGGACGGCACGTGGTGCTGGCGACCGGGACCGCGTCGGGTAAGTCGATGGCGTACCAGCTGCCGGCGCTGAGCGACCTGGTGGCCGACCCCCGGGCCACCGTGCTGTACATCGCGCCGACCAAGGCGCTGGCCGCCGACCAGTTGAGCTCACTGCACGGGCTGGGCATCGCCGGCGTCCACCCGTCGCTGTTCGACGGCGACACCCCGGTCGACGTGCGCGACTGGGTCCGCGCGCACTCCCGCTGGGTGCTGACGAACCCGGACATGATCCACCGCGGCCTGCTCCCCCAGCACGCCCGCTGGATCCGCTTCCTGCGCCGGCTGCGGTACGTGGTGATCGACGAGTGCCACGCCTACCGCGGGGTGTTCGGCTCGCACGTCGCGCTGGTGCTGCGGCGGTTGTTGCGGATCGCCGAGCGCTACGGGGCGCACCCGACCCTGGTGCTGGCGTCGGCGACCGCCGGTGATCCGGCGGGGTCGGCGTCCCGGCTGACCGGGCGGGAGGTGGTGGCGGTGACCGCCGACGCCGCGCCGCGGCCGGGTGCGGACTTCCTGCTGTGGGAGCCGGGCGCGGAGGAGTCGGACACCGGGTTGCCGGTGCGCCGGTCGGCGCCGGCCGAGACGTCCCGGATGCTGGCCGATCTCGTCGCCGGCGGCGCCCGGGTGCTGGCCTTCGTGCGGTCGCGGCACGGCGCCGAGCAGACGGCGATGTCGGCCCAACGGCGGCTGGCCGAGACCGCCCCGGAGCTGGTCGAGCGGGTGGCGGCCTACCGCGGCGGCTACCTGCCCGAGGAGCGGCGGGAGCTCGAGGCGGCGCTGAACTCCGGGCAGCTGCTCGGGGTCGCGACGACCAACGCGCTGGAGCTCGGGGTCGACATCTCCGGGCTGGACGCGGCGATCCTGGCCGGCTACCCGGGGACGCTCGCGTCGATGTGGCAGCAGGCCGGCCGGGCCGGCCGGGGTGACGTACCGGCGCTGGTGGTCTTCGTGGCCCGCGAGGATCCGCTGGACTCGTACCTGGTGCACCACCCCGAGGCGGTGTTCGGCCGACCCGTCGAGGTGGCGATCACCAACCCGACCAACCCGTACCTGCTGCGGCCGCACCTGGCGTGCGCGGCGGCGGAGCACCACCTCACCGGTGACGACCTCGCGGTCTTCGGCGGGGACGCCGCACTCGAGTGCATCGAGGACCTCATCGCCGACGGGGTGCTGCGGGAACGGGCCGCGGGCTGGTACTTCGCCGGGCTGCTGCACCCGTCCGACGAGGTCGACCTGCGCGGCGGCGGTGGCGGCCAGATCGTGATCGTCGAGGACGAGACGGCCCGGATGCTGGGCACCGTCGACCTGGGCCGGGCGCCCGGCACGGTGTTCCCCGGGGCGGTGTACCTGCACCGCGGGGTGTCGTACGTGGTGGACGCACTGGACTTCGA
>JBQGEH010000687.1:0-1936 GCA_052039515.1 Nakamurella sp.
TCACCGGGCTGGCCCTGCCGCCGGACGCGGCCCGGCTGCTGGACGACCAGCGGCTGACGGAGGAGACCTTCGTCATGTGGGACCTGATCCACGACCGCACCCACATGCACGGCGACCTGCCGTTCGACCCGTTCATGATCAAGCAGCGGATGCCGTACTTCCTGTACTCGCTGGAGGAGCTGCGCTGCGACCTCACCGCGTTCCGGGAGGCCGTCCGCCTCGAGGGCACCGGCATCGCGCACGCCCGGCTGGTGCAGTACGCGATCGTCTTCGACCGCATCTTCCGCTTCGCCATCACCGGCAGCCGGGTGCGCAACTACGACGGCCTGGGCGGACAGCTGCTGTTCGCGTGGCTGCACCAGCGGCACGTCCTGCACTGGACGGACAACCGGCTGACCATCGACTGGGAGGGGGTCGCCGGCGCGGTCACCGCCCTGGGCGACGCCATCGACGACCTGTACTGGCGGTCCATCGACCGGCCCAAGACCGCGCACTGGCTGGCCGCCTACGCGCTGGTCAGCTCGACCCTGACCCCGCATCCGGCGTCGGTGTGGGCGCAGGGGGCGGCGGCACTGCCGGTGGACGGTCCGCCGAAGGGCCTCACCGACGCGGTGCTGCCCGACGAGTTCCCGCTGTCGATGTTCTACGAGGCGCTGTCGCGCAAGCTCGGGGACGTGGTCGCCGGCACCGCCGGGATCACCGCGGACACCGTCACCGGATCGGGAGGCGTTGGCGCGGTGGGACAATCGGCGGCGTGAAGACTCTCCACGACCCGACCCGCCGCGGCTTCGCCTCGGACAACTACGCCGGGGTGCACCCGGAAGTGCTCGACGCCCTGGCCGCCGCCAACGGCGGGCACCAGACCGCCTACGGCGACGACGTCTACACCGCGCGGCTGCACGAGGTGATGGCGGACCACTTCGGGGCCGGCGTCGAGGTGTTCCCGGTGTTCAACGGCACCGGCGCCAACGTGCTGTCCCTGCAGTCGATGCTGCCCCGCTGGGGCGGGGTGGTGTGCGCCGAGACCGCGCACATCAACGTCGACGAGAACGCCGCCCCGGAGCGGGTCGGTGGCCTCAAGCTGATGACCGTCCCGACCCCGGACGGCAAGCTGACCCCGGAGCTGATCGACCGGCAGGCCCACGGGTTCGGCGACGAGCACCGGGCGCAGCCGCTGGCCGTGTCGATCACCCAGTCCACCGAGCTCGGCACGCTGTACACCCCCGCTGAGATCGCGGCGATCTCGTCGCATGTTCATGCGCTGGGGATGACCCTGCACGTGGACGGATCGCGGATCGCCAACGCCGCCGCCGCCCTCGACCTGCCGCTGGCCGCGTTCACCCGCGACGCCGGGGTCGACGTGCTGTCGTTCGGCGGCACCAAGAACGGACTGCTGGCCGCCGAGGCGGTCGTGGTGCTGAACCCGGACGCGGTGACCGGGCTGAAGTACCTGCGCAAGATGAACATGCAACTCGCCTCGAAGATGCGGTTCTTCTCCGCCCAGCTGATCGCGCTGCTCGAGGACGACCTCTGGCTGCGGTCGGCCGCGCACGCCAACGCGATGGCGGCCCGGCTCACCGCCGCGGTGTCGGGGCTCGACGGGGTGACCGTGCCGCGGCCGACCCAGGCCAACGCGGTGTTCGCGATCCTGCCGCGGGACGCCGCCGACGTGGTGCGGGAGCGGTACAAGTTCTACGACTGGGACGCGGCCACCGGAGAGGTGCGCTGGATGTGCGCCTGGGACACCACCGAGGACGACGTCGACGACTTCGCCCGGCTGCTCAAGCAGGCGCTGGCCGACCGGGCCTGAACGCCCACCATCTCCGCGTAAGCCGAACGAATACGAGGACGCCCCCCCAGCACGGGCGGCGGGCGCGGGTGGGGTGGGCGTGCGGGGGGGGGGGGGGGGCCGCCCCCGGGGGGCGAGCCCGGCGGC
>JBQGEH010000688.1:0-2444 GCA_052039515.1 Nakamurella sp.
AGCTCGTCCGGGCGCGCGTAGAGGTAGTTGCGGAAGCTCGTCGGCGTCCACGTCTCGGCGACGGCCATCCGCGGAGGGTCGTAGGCGTCGAACACCCGCCGCCACGAACGGTAGATCTCGTGCAGACCGTCCCGGTCGTACCGCGGGTCGCTGCCGTCCAGCGGCCGCGCGGTGTCCAGCGTGGTCTGGCTGCGCAGCGGGGCGCTCATGTCCTTTACCAGCGCGTGGGCGACGTCGATGCGGAAGCCGTCGACGCCCCGGTCGGCCCAGAACCGCAGGGTGTCCTCGAAGGCGGCCCGCACCTCCGGGTTGTCCCAGTTCAGGTCGGGTTGCTCACGGGCGAACAGGTGCAGGTACCACTGGCCGTCCGGTACCCGCTCCCACGCCGACCCGCCGAAGTGGGACCGCCAGTCCGACGGCGGCTCGGCGCCGTCCGGTCCTTCGCCGTCGCGGAAGTGGTACCGCGCCCGGGCCGCGGAGCCGGGGGCGGACGCCAACGCCTCCACGAACCAGGGGTGCCGGTCGGAGGTGTGGTTGGGGACGATGTCGATCAGCAGCCGCAGGCCGGCGTCGTGGGCCGCGGCGATCAGCGCGTCGGCGTCGGCCAGGGTGCCCAGTCGCGGGTCCACGTCGCGATAGTCGGCGACGTCGTACCCACCGTCGGCCAGCGGCGACGGGTAGAACGGCGTCAGCCACAGAGCATCCACACCGAGATCGGCCAGAAAGGGCAGCCGCGCGGACAACCCGGGGAGATCCCCGATGCCGTCACCGTCGGCGTCGGCGAAGCTGCGCGGATACACCTGGTACACCACGGCGGTCCGCCACCAGTCGGGATCGGTCGGCATCTCGGGCACGCGGGTCCTCTCGGGGCCGGACGGGCGGGGCCGTCAGGGGGCGGGGCAGGTGGTGCCGCGCACGACCAGGCGCGGCTCGAAGAACTGGTGCCGCACCTCGGCGTGCGGATCGGTGATGGCCTCGATGAGCAGCCGGGACGCGGTGGCGCCCTGTTCACGGACGGGTTGCCACACCGTGGTCAGGTCGAACAGGTACGACAGGTCGTGGTCGTCGACGCCGATCACCGAGAGGTCCTCCGGGATGCGCAGACCGAGCCGCCGGGCCTCGTGGATGATCCCCATGGCCACCTCGTCGCACACCGCGAAGACGGCGGTCGGACGGGCGATGCGGCCGGCCTCGACCGCGGTCCACAGCCGGCGGAAGCTCTCGGCGCCGCCCTGGGTGGAGAAGCCGGAGGTCTCGACGAGCCGGTCGTCGGCCTCGATCCCGGCGTCGGACAGCGCACGGCGGTACCCGGTCAGCCGGTCCGCGGCGGTGGTGAAACCGAACAGCCCGTCCGGGTCCTCGCCGAGGAAGGCGATCCTGCGGTGGCCCAGGGCGAGCAGGTGCTCGGTGGCGATCTGGCCGACCCGGATGTCGTCCACGGAGACCGCCGCGATGCCGGGGTAATGGCTGCCCAGGGTGACCACGGGCACGCGGAAGTCGGCGAACTGGTCCACCGCGATGGGGACGTTGACCGCGACCACACCGTCCACCCGCTTGTGGATCGACCGCAGGTTGTACCGGTGGACGTCGGCGCTGATGGCCAGGGTCGCCGGGTACAGCAGCAGGTCGTAGGAGCCGGCCACCAGTTGGGACTGCACACCCTCGACGGCGGCGGCGAAGAACCAGCGGGAGAACCAGGGCGAGATGATGCCGATCGCCCCGGCCCGGCCCGTGGACAGGCTCGCCGCGCTCGGGGAGGCGACGTATCCGAGCTGCTCGGCGGCGGCGCGGACAGACGAACGGGTGGCCGCGGCCACTCCGGGGATCCCCCGGAGTGCCCGCGACACCGTCGCCGGCGACACGCCCGCGAGGGCGGCCACCTCGGCGATCCCCACCGACTCCGTCGTCGGCGTGGGGACGCCTCTGCTCAGCGCAGCGACCGAGCGGCCATCAGCCCTTGACGCCACCGGCCAGCAGCCCGCGGACGAAGTACCGCTGCAGGCTGAGGAAGACGACGAGCGGGACGATGATGGAGATGAACGCACCGGAGGACAGCAGCTCCCACTGCGTTCCCTTGGTGCCGGAGAGCTCGGCCACGGCCGCGGTGAGCGGCTTGAGGTTCGGGCTCGGGGCGAACACCAGCGCGACCAGCAGGTCGTTCCAGACCCAGAGGAACTGGAAGATCGCGAACGCCGCGATGGCCGGGATGAGCAGCGGCATCAGCACGACGAAGAAGATCTTGACGTGGCCGGCACCGTCGACCCGCGCCGCCTCGACGATCGAGCGCGGGATCTCGGTCATGAAGTTGTGCAGCAGGAAGATCGCCAGCGGCAGACCGAAGATGGTGTGCGAGATCCAGACCGGCCAGAACGAGTTCTGCAGGTCGAGGCTGACGAAGACCGTCTGCAGCGGGATGAGCGTGACCTGGATGGGCACGATCTGCA
>JBQGEH010000689.1:0-1579 GCA_052039515.1 Nakamurella sp.
GGGCGGGTCGGGTGCGGATCCGGTGCCGGCCGGGCGGCCGGCGCAGCAGCTCTCCGGCTGACCGACGGTCAGTCCAGTCGCACCGACAGCCGCCCGGCGAGCCGGGCGACGATGTCGTGCACGGCCGCCGGGTCGGCCCCCGCGGCGAGCGCGTCGTCGGTGAGCACCTCGAGCTGGTCGGCCAGCGCGTGCGCCCCGAGGTCGGGGACGCCGGGCACCGCGAGTTCGCCGCGTCCCTCGGCGGCCCACCCGAGCGCGGCGCGGTCGGCGGTCGCCTCCCGGGCGGCGGCGACCCGGTCCCCCACCGGCCACGACGACAACGGCCGGGCCCGCAGCCTCCGGAAGAACGCGGAGTACGGCGGGCCCGGCCGTGGATCGGTCATGTCAGGCAGGGTAGGTCCTGCCCCGGGTCAGTCCTGACGCAGGTACGACAGCAGACGCAGGATCTCCAGGTACAGCCAGACCAGGGTGACCATCAGGCCGAAGGCGTAGTACCAGGCGGTGTTGGCCGGGGCGCCGTCCTTGATGGCCCGCTCGATCTGGTCGAAGTCCAGCAGGAAGCTCAGCGCGGCGACCACGATGATGACCAGCGAGATGACGATCGACAGGGTGCCGCCGTCCCGGATGCCCATGTTGAAGCCGAACAGGCTCGCCACCAGGTTGACCAGCAGCAGGCCGACGATGCCGATCATCGCGCCGATGATCATCTTGGTGAACTTCGGGGTGACCCGGATGGCGCCGGTCTTGTAGACCACGAGCATGCCGACGAAGACGCTCATCGTGCCGGCCAGGGCCTGCAGGCCGATGCCCTCGTAGCGCGGGACGCTCTCGAAGATCCCGGTGATGGCGCCGAGCAGGATGCCCTCGGCGATCGAGTAACCCAGGATCAGGCCGGGGTTGGACGACCGCTTGAAGATGATGACCAGCGACAGGACGAAACCGACGATGAGCGCCGGGATCATCAGGCCGTAGGTGTTGACGGCGCCGGAGTTCTGCAGCCAGATCGTCGCCAGGGCGGCGACGATCGCGACGCCGAGGACGGTGGCGGTCTTGGCGATGACGTCGTCGATGGTCAGGTACCGCTGACCGGCGGCCGTCGGCTTGGTGTACGACGGCTGGTTGTACATGTCCTGCAGGGCCGCCGCCGTCGGGGCGGCGTTCTGCTGGGCCTGCACGATGCTGTCGACGTTCTTGAACGCCGGGTTGGTGCTGGTGCGGGGCTTGGGCACGGTTGGCTCCTGGGAGTGCGGACGAACGTCGGTGATGCGTATACGGAACGATCAGTCACCGATCGTAGAGACCGGCGGTGCTCCTGACCGGCCTTCGTCGGTCAAGAACACATAAAAGATGCTCCTCATTCCGCATGTGGACAACGGGTGCGGCTGCTGCGGAGTTCCCCGGCGGGTCGCACCCGGACCCGGGTGTCGCGGTCCCGGCCCGCGGCCGGACCGGGCCGGATAGGCTTCCGCCGACCGGGACGCCCCGCGGCGCCGCCGGGTTCACCGAGCAGCGGACGTGCCGGCCGGATCCGGGGCCCGTCCGGGACGGACCACCGTGGCCGCGACGACGACCCGCACCC
>JBQGEH010000690.1:0-13771 GCA_052039515.1 Nakamurella sp.
GCTGGGCGACGGCCCGGCCGCGGTCCGGGCCGTCCGGGCCGCCGTCCGGGAGCTCCGCCCGGACGTCGTGCACGCCCACTCCAGCTGGGCCGGGATGAGCGCCCGGGTCGCCGGCCTGCGGGTGCCGGTGGTCTACCAGCCGCACGCCTTCGTCTTCGACGGCCCGACCCGCCGCCCCGCCGTCCGCGCCGGGTACCGCGCCGTCGAGCGGCTGCTCGCCCGGCGCACCGCCGCGTTCGCCGTACTGACCCCGCACGAGGCCCGGCTGGCCGCGTCACTGAACCCCCGGGTGCCGGCCGTGCTGGTACCCAACCGGCCCTCGGTCACGCCCGCCGACACCGCCGGCGTCACCGACCGTCCCGTGGTCGCGATGGTCGGCCGGGTGTCGCCGCAGAAGGACCCGGCCTTCTTCGCCCGGGTCGCCCGGACCGTCACCGCCCGCCGCCCGGACGCCCACTTCGTGTGGATCGGCGACGGCGATCCCACGCTGTCCGCGGAGCTCGCCGCGGCCTGGGTACGCATCACCGGCTGGGTGTCCGGATCCGCGCTGGTCGAGGAGCTCTCGGCGGCCACCGTCTATCTGCACAGCGCCGCCTACGAGGGCTTCCCGCTGTCGGTGCTCGACGCCGCCGCCCTGGGCCGCCCCGTGGTGGCCCGGCACATCGACGCCCTCGCCGACTCCCCGCTGCACACCGAGGCCACCGCCGAGGGCTGTGCGGACGCCGTGCTGCGCGCGCTGGCCGACGCCTCGTTCCGCCGCGAGCTGGTGACCGCCGGCGACCGGCTGCTCGCGGGCATGAACGCCGACACCATGGCCGCGGCGCTGACCGCCCTGTACGACCGGGTCACCCCCCGGCCCCGGGTCCGGGCCGCGACGTGACCGGCCGCACCGGGGCCGTCGCCGGCACCACCGTCGCGGTCGACGCCGCCGAGACCCCGGTCCGCACCGCCAGTCTCGCCCGCGGGATGATCGCCGGTGGGCTGCCCACCGTGCTCGCCGCCGGCATCTCGTTGGCCGTCCCGTTGATCGGCCGGATCTATCTGACCCCCGACGCCTACGCCGTGTGGGCGCTGGCCTCCACCGTCGTCACGATGTCGATCGTGCTGGACTTCGGCGCCCCGGCGTACGTCATGCGCGTCATCGCCATCGGCGGCTCCGGGGCCCGGGCCGTCGTCCGCGGCGTCCTCGCGTCGGTGGTCGGCTCGCTGGTCATCGGCGTCCTCGGTGCGCTCGCCTGGAGCGTCTACCCGATCCGTTCCGACGTCTCGGTCCCCGGCGCCGGGCTGCTGCTGTTCGTCGCCGCCGGCGCCGCCAGTGCCGTCCGGGCCGTCCTCGTCGTGGTCACCAGCGCCCTGCTGGCCTACGGCAGCCGGCTGCACCGCGGCCTCATCGTGCTGGCCCAGGCGCTGCTGCAGCTCGGTCTGACCTGGCTGCTGCTCGCACGCGGGGTCGGCGTCACCAGCCTGGTCATCGCCACCGCGGCGTCGTCCGGCGTCGCGCTGGTCGCCGCACTGGTCGTGCTGCGTCGCCACCCCACGAGCGGAGACCCGTTGCCCGCGGGGGAGTTCCGTACCTTCGCCACCAGCCGGACGCTGGTCACCATGGTCGGTCTCGCGCTGACCCAGGCCGACCGGTGGGTCCTCGGCATCGTGGCGAGCCCGCAACTGCTGGCCGACTACGACACCGCCGTGCGTCTGGCGTCCATCCCACGGGTGGTCGCGATCAACCTGGCGCTGGTGCTCGTCGCCGACGGCGCCCGCCGCGCCGCACAGCGGCACGGCCTGGCCGACCTCGCCCGCAAGGCCACCCGGATCACCCTCGTCGCCGTGCTCGCCGCGAGCGTCGGCTCGGTCGTGCTGATGGTGGTGCTGTCGATGGTGTCGGCGCACGCGTCGCTCGTCGTCGGCTCCTGGTGGATGTTCGCCGGGATGCTGCTGTGGTTCGGCACGAACGCCGTCACCGCACCCGCCACCCTGATGGCCACCGGCATCGGCCGCCCCCAGGAGGAGCTGCGCTACCTGGTCCCGTGTCTGATCGCCACCGGGATCTGCTGGGGGCTCGGCATTCTCGTGCACAGCACGGGCCTGATGATCTACGGCGCCGGCGTCGCGCTGGGCCTGACGTCGCTGTGGTTCCTGCTGGTGCGGGCACCCCGGGTGTGGGCCGCGGCGACGGCATGACCACCCTGCTGACCCCCGCCGTCGGCGTCGACACCCCGCCGCGTGCAGGCGTTCCCGGTGCCGCGCTGCTGCGCGGGACGGTGATCGCGCTGCTGGCGAGCCTGTGGTTCCTGCCGCTGAACTTCGCGATCCTCACCGGACCCACGCTGCAGTACTACACCCTGGTGCTCGGCGTCGCCGCGGTCTGCGGGCTGGTGATGATCGTGCGGGGGGACCGGGTGCTGCCGCTGCTGCTCGCGGCGGGCGCGTTCCTGCTCGTCGTCGCGTGGCTGTCCGACCGCTCGCTCAACCCGACCGTCACCATGCTGCTGCAGATCGTCGCCGGGTACGCGCTGCGCTGGCTGACCGGCTCCGGGGTGGTCACCGCCTACCTGCTCGCGGCCGCGTCGACGGTGGCGCTGATGGTCGACGTCGTCACCCACGACCACGTCTTCATGTCGCTGTTCGGCGGCACCTACTTCCCGTCGGTGCTGGACGAGCGGTTCCGTGCCCAGGGGATCATCGGGCAGCCGCTGCCCGCGGCGCTGTTGACGGTGACACTGCTCGTCTACGTCGCCATCGCCGCCCGCCCGGCTTCCCGCACCGCGCGCCGCTGGCTCACCACGTCGCTGATCGCGATGGCGCTGTGCGCGCTCTACGCCACCGGCACCCGGTCGGGGCTGGTCCTCGTCGCCGTGCTGTGGCTGCTGGTCTGGGTCGAGCGCAGCCACCGCACCCGCCGCGGCTCGCTGCGCGGCTTCCTCGCCGCCTCCACCGCCGCCGGCGTCGCGCTGCTCGTCGCCTTCCTGCTGTGGGGCCGCGAACTGCTCGGCACCACCCGGCTGTTCGACTTCACCGGGCTCTCCGGCTCGGACTCCTACGAGGTGAGAACCCAGGCGGTGTCGGTCATCTCCGATCTGTCGGGGCAGCGGTCGTGCACCTTCTGCGTCGCCTTCGGGTCCGGCCAGGGGTCGCTGAGCGAGAGCCTGCGGCTGGGTGCCGGGGTCAACGGTGTGTCCGTCATCGACAACCAGTACCTCACCGCCTACTGGGATCTCGGCATCCTCGGCGTGCTGCTGCTCGCCGCGCTGGTCGTGCGCGCGCTGTGGGTGCTCGGCACCGTCACCGACGTTCCGGCCCGCGCCGGTGCCGTCGGGGTGCTCTCGATCATGGCCATGTGCCTGTTCTACGACGCGCTCTACGTGTCGTCGGCCGCGCTGCTGCTCGGCTTCTTCCTGTTCGCCCGGTCGCCGTCACGGACCACCGAGACGCCGCTGCCCGCAACGTCTCCCGTCGCACCGGCGCCCCGCACCCCCCGAGGAACACCGTGATCTCCGTCTGTGTCGTGCTCTTCAACACCGAGCCCGAGCTCGTCGACCGTTGCGTCACGTCCGTCGCCGCCAGCCGTCTCCCGGCCGGGGAGACGGTCGAGCTGGTGATCGTGGACAACGGCAGCCGCACCGCGCCCGAGCTGCCCGCCACGACCGTGCCGCTCACCCTGGTGCGGTTGCCGGACAACCTGGGCTTCGCCAAGGCGATGAACCGCGCCGTCGCGGCCGCGCACGGCGATCTCGTCCTGTGCCTCAACCCGGACGCCGCGCTGTCGCCGACGGCGCTCGCGACCCTGGCCGACACGCTCGCCGCGCAGCCCACCCGCAGCCTGCTGGTCGCCCTGCTGCTCACCGACGGCGGTGTCCAGGTCGACGCGCTGACCCAGTGGATGTTCTCCACCGGTCGGCTCTGGCGCCGCTCCCGGCACCGTCGCGAGCTGGAGCGCCGCCGGGCCGCCGGTGTCGCCTTCGAGGTCGACAAGGTCTCCGGTGGCGCACTTTTCGGCCGCCGCGAGGACCTGGTGACGCTGGGCCCGTTCAACGAGCAGTTCTTCCTCTACGGCGAGGACGCCGACCTGTCGCTGCGTGCCGCCCGGGACGGCTACCGCCTGCTGGCCGTGCCCGACGCCCCGGTCGACCACGTCGGCGGCAGCTCCCAGTCCAGTTTCGGCTCGCTCGTGGAGCGGGCCCGGCAGGACGCGGCGCTGCGGCTGGTCGCCCTGCACCACCCGTACCCGGTGGCGCTGCTGGCGCGCGCGGAGGCCGTGGCCATCGCGCTGCTCGGCCTGCTGCAGTCCACCGGACGGTCCTCGTCGGCCAGCCGGACCGCCCGGCTCGCCCGGCTGTCGGAGATCCGCCGCTGGGGGGTCCGCCGCTCCGTCCCACCGTTCGTGCCCTGACCGTTCGCCCGCTGACCGATCGTCCCCCGACCACCCTGATCCGGAGAAACCCGTGAAGATCGCCGCTCCGACGGAGCTCACCGTCGTCGTGCCCTGGCTGCAGGGTGGCGGCGCCCAGGAGGCGCTGTCCCGCCTCGTCGACGCCGCCCCCACGGTGAGCAAGCGGCTCGTCATCGTCTTCCGTGGCTCCCGTAACCACCAGGCGGTCCTCGAGAAGTTCGACGACGTCGTGGAACTCGGCGCCGACCGACGTAACCCGCTCAGCGTGCTGCGCTCCGCGGTGCGGTTGCGGCCGTACCTGCGCCGGTCCGACCGGGTCTACTCGCTGATGCGGGCGAGCAACGTCGTCATCGGGCTGATGCCCGGGCTGTCGGACGTGCAGCGGCTGGCCATGAGCTTCCACATGCTCCCGGTCGACGACCGCTCCGGTCCGGTGTGGCGGCTCGAGGAGATGGCGCTGCGCCGGGCCACCCGCCGGGCGGCGCTGGTCACCAGCCCCTCCCACCGCGCGGTGGACCAGCTGACCGACTACGGGCTGTCCGACCCCGACCGCACCCGCTACGTCCCCAATCGGCTCAAGCGGGTGGGCGCGGCGCTGCCGCCGGTCCCCGGCCCGGGCGGCCGACTGCTGTGCGCCGGCCGGCTGGAGGACCAGAAGGGCCTGGACCGGTTGCCGGACTGGCTCGCGGCCGTCGACACGCCCGTGCGGCTGCGGATCGCCGGGCAGGGCAGTCGCGAGGCGGCGCTGCGCTCGGCGATGGCCGCCGTCCCGGATCGGCACGACGTCGAGTTCCTCGGCCACGTCGGTGATCTCACCGCCGAGATCGACGACTGCGACGCGGTGCTGATGCCGAGCCGGGCCGAGCTCAACCCGATGCTGGTGTGGGAGGCGTGGCAGCGCGGCAAGCCGGTCATCGCCACCCGGCTGGACGTCTTCGTCGATCTGGCCGGCCAGGGACCGGTGCTGTTCGCCGACGACGGGCCCGAACTCGCCGCGGCCGTCGCGCTGCTGGGCGACGACGCCCGGCGCGCCGAGCTGCACGCCGCCGCCCTGCGGGCCGTGCGGGCCGCGGAGAACGGCGACGACGTGCTCACCACGTTCCTGCTCACCGGCGCGGCCGTCTGACCACCGCCCCGCCGCCCACCGCCAGCACCCCGAGAGGTCAGTTCCCCATGCGCGTCGCCATCCTCAACGTCTACAGCGCCCGCAACCGCGGCGACGGGCTGCTCGCCGAGCTCGCGGTCGCGATGTGCCGCGACGCGTTCGGCGACGACGTCACCTGCACCGTCGCCGCGCACGACCCGGAGTCCTTCGCCGGCACCGACTTCGGCTCGCCGGTCACCGTCCTCAGCCCGTTCGGGACCGACCGCGGTCCGCTGGTCGCGGCCCGCGGGGCCCTGGCCCTGCTGACCGGCGGCCGCCTCGGATTCAGCCGGGCGTTCCGCCGGGCCACCCGGGACGCCGACGTGCTCGTGTCGGTCGGGGGCGCCTACCTGCGTGGCGGCTTCACCTCCGAGCTCGCCAAGTGCCTGCTGGTGCACGGCTCCCAACTCGCCCACGCCGCCCGTCTCGCCGGGTCCCGGCCGTGGGTGCTGCTGCCGCAGAGCATCGGCCCGTTCACCGGCGTCGCCCACACCCGCGTCTCCCGGTGGCTCGCCCGGGCCACCGCGGTGTTCCTGCGCGACGACAAGTCCGCCCGCGAGTTCGCCGCCCTGCCCAACACCCACCGCGTCGGGGACTCCGCCGTGCTGGCCATCGGCACCACCGCCACCGACACCGCCGGCACCGGAGCCGGTGGGACCGCGGAGCCGGCCGCCCGCGGCCTGATCCTGCGGGCGCTGCCGTCCGCGGGCGATTACGAGGAGCGCGCCCGCGCCCTGCTGGCCGCGTCGACCTGGGTGCCGATCGTGCAGTCCGCCCGGGGCGGCAACAACGACGTGCTGTTCTACGAGCGCCTCGGCGTGCACGCCGAGCTGTCGCTGGCCGAGGCCGTACGGCAGGCGGGCATCGGCACCTGCACCTCGGTCCGGCTGCACGGCGCCCTGGAGTCGATCCTGCTCGGGGTGCCCGCGGTGCACCTGAGCTACGAGCGCAAGGGGTTCGCCGCCTACGGCGACCTGGGGCTGTCCGAGTTCGTCTTCGACGCGCGCACCGCCGACCCGGCCGCGGTGCTCGCGGCGGTCGCGGCGATCGAGGCGGACCCGGCCGCGTTCTGGACCGCGCTGAAGACCACCGCCGACGAGCGCGCCCGGCAGCGGGAACTCGTCGTCGGCACCCTGACCGGCGCCGCCCGGCGATCGGGCGGAGCCTGACCGGTCCCCGCGGCGCCCGCCCGCGTGCCGGTCCACCCGCCGGTCGCGTGCACAATGGGATCAGTACGGCAGACCGGGCACGACCGACAGGCGGCAGGAGAACGGGCATGTCCGGTACGCCGGACGTCCGGGCACAGGAACGACACGGCACGCACCTCGTCCAGGCAGGGCCATCGCAGGGGGAGCGATGAACGGGTGGTTGATCGGCGGAGCAGCGACACTGCTGCTCGTCCTGCTCGGCCGGCTGTGGTGGCGCTGGTTCAGCCGGCGACCGCTGTCGGCCACCGACAGCTACGCCGTCCGGGTCGACTCCGACCTCGATTCGGTCTCGGGACGGCCGGCCCGCGAGCAACCGGACACTCCCACGGGGGACCGGGCGCCGCGGTCGACGCAGCTCCGGTCGGTCCCGGAGCCCGGGCCCGACCCCGCCCGCCCGGCCCCGACGTCGCCGACGCGTCCGGCCCTGCCGCGACAACGCACCGCGGACGACCCGCGGGGGGACGGGCCCGACGTGACCAGCCGCCCCGCCGCCGGTGCGGAGACCGCGGCCGCACGGGGCCACGACCGGCCCGCTCCGCTGCCCCCGACCGGCTGACCCGAACGGCCCCGGCGTCGGTCCGGCGGACGGGTGAGTCGCAGCGCGGCCTGGCGCGGCCGACCAGTGGCCGCCGCGATATTTCTGCGCCGAAGTCCGCGCATCGCTAGCCCGGAACGGGCATAGTCACTGCGAACCGGTGCCACCCGGGCCGCCGGCCGTCCGCGGATCCCCGCGATCCGCCCGTCTCCTGGAGGCACCCATGGGTATCGGACTCGGCGTCTTCCTCATCATCGCCGGCGCCATCCTGGCCTTCGGCGTCAAGGCCAACCTCTCCGACTTCGACCTCACCACCATCGGCTACATCCTGATGGGCGGGGGAGTCCTGGTCATCCTGCTCAGCGCGGCCTTCCTGATGCCGCGCAACCGCCGCGCCCGCAGCACCACGGTCACCACCGATTCGCTCGGCCGGCAGGCCGTCGTGGAGCGCGACGACCGGATCAGCGGCCTGTAGACCCGCGGCGGTCCGGCCGCCCCGGACCGCGCGGGACGCGGGGTCGGCGGCACGGCCGGCCCCACCACCCCTGACCGGGCGGCGCGGCGTGGCGTCGCAGTCCGGCACCGTCGCCGGTGCCCCGAGTGGAAGCAGGTCCACCGTGTCCGGAGCCTCCCAGGGCCGCGGGGCCGCGGCCCGCGCCTCCGACGAAGCCCGCCAGGCCGGTCGGCAGGTCGAGAGCAGCGACGCCTTCCGCCTGCTGGTCCGGGTCGGCCTGATCTCCTACGGGGTCGTCCACCTCGTGGTGGCGTGGCTGGCCGTCCAGCTGGCCTGGTTCGGTCGCAGCGAGGAGACGTCGCAGCAGGGCGCCTTCCAGGAGCTGGCCACCACCCCGGTCGGCCGGATCACCCTGTGGGTGGTCGCCGTGGGCCTGTTCGCGCTGGCGCTCTGGCAGCTGTTCGAGGCGGTCTGGGGCCACCGCGACCGCGAGGAGGGCCGCAAGCGCACGGTCAAGCGACTCGGCTCGGCCGGCAAGGTCGTCCTCTACGTCGCGCTGGCCGTCAGCGCCATCCGGGTCGTGACGGGCGGGTCGTCCTCCGGGGACACCCAGAAGGAGATGACCGCGTCGCTGATGGGCAGCGGGGCCGGCCGCATCCTGGTGATCGTCATCGGCGTCGTGGTGGTGGTCGCCGGCGGCCGGCTGGTCTGGCGGGGCCTGTCGAAGAAGTTCACCCGCGACCTGGCCGGTGGTGTCGGTCCCGGGGTCGTCCGGCTCGGCCAGCTCGGTTACACCGCCAAGGGCGTGGTGCTCGGCATCGTCGGCGTCCTGTTCCTGGTGGCCGCGTTCTCCTACGACCCGAACCGCGCCGGCGGGCTGGACACGGCGCTGCGTGCGCTCAACGGCCGGCCGTACGGTCCCTACCTGCTCACGCTGGTGGCGTTGGGCATCGCCTGCTTCGGCGTCTACTGCTTCGCCTGGTCGCGGCACGTCAAGCGGACCTGAGCCGGTCCGGTCACCGGTCCACCGGGGGATTTGATCTCCCCGGAGCCCTCAGGCATACTTGACCGGTTGCCTGTTGCCAGGTCGACGCTGTGTGCTGTCAGCCCCGCGGTCGGCCACGCCTCCGAGTCGGAGCGCGTGACCACCGGTTCGAGCGGTTTCGAGCCGGATCGCGAGGGTTACATCAGACGGCGTCGCCCGAACGACAGTCGATGTGCGATGACCACACCGGTACCGTCGCGCTCTCCACGAGCGCATCCGGATCCGACGTGCGAAGGCCCCGGGAGACCGGGGGCCGGTTCCGAGAGGGGCCGGATCGTGTGCGCGATCAGCGACACGCCCGACCGCGTGGACCGGAGGACCTGGACATCTCCATAGTGGCGGCGGGTGAGGCATGCCCGCGGCGAGACGGCCCCCGGGGTCGCTCACACAGCAGTGGCGTGCGCATGCACGCCACGACGACCAGAGCAGCTAGATGAGAAGGACGGCAAGCGTGGCGGGACAGAAGATCCGCATCAGGCTCAAGGCCTATGACCACGAGGCGATCGACGCGTCCGCGCGCAAGATCGTCGAGACAGTGACCCGCACCGGTGCGCGCGTGGTCGGTCCGGTGCCGTTGCCGACGGAGAAGAACGTGTACTGCGTCATCCGCTCGCCGCACAAGTACAAGGACTCGCGCGAGCACTTCGAGATGCGCACGCACAAGCGCCTGATTGACATCCTCGACCCGACGCCGAAGACCGTTGACGCCCTCATGCGCATCGATCTGCCGGCGTCCGTCGACGTCAACATCCAGTAGGGATTCTCACGGACCCCTCGGGTGCTCTCGAGGAGAAAAGGTTTCAACCAATGACTGACTCGATCAAGGGGATCCTGGGCCACAAGCTCGGGATGACCCAGGTCTTCGACGCGAACAACCGGGTGGTCCCGGTCTCCGTCGTCGCCGCCGGCCCGGTGCTCGTCACCGCCGTGCGCACGGTGGAGAAGGACGGCTACAGCGCGGTCCAGTTCGCCTTCGGCGCCATCGACCCGCGCAAGGTCAACAAGCCCGAGACCGGGCACTTCAGCAAGGCCGGCGTGACCCCGCGCCGCCACCTCGTCGAGCTGCGCACCGCCGACGTCTCCGGCTACACCGTGGGCCAGGAGCTCACCGCGGCCGAGGTGTTCGAGGCCGGTGTCGAGGTCGACGTGACCGGCACCAGCAAGGGCAAGGGCACCGCCGGTGTCATGAAGCGCCACGGCTTCCGCGGCCTCGGCGCCGGTCACGGCGTGCACCGCAAGCACCGTTCGCCGGGCTCCATCGGCGGTTGCTCGACCCCCGGTCGCGTGTTCAAGGGCATGCGGATGGCCGGCCGTCACGGCAACAGCAAGGTGACCACGCAGAACCTCACCGTGCACGCCGTCGACGCCGACAAGAACCTGCTGCTGATCAAGGGTGCCGTCCCCGGCCCCAAGGGCGGGCTGCTGCTGGTCCGTTCCGCTGTCAAGGCTGGGAAGGGCGCCTGATGACCACCGTCTCCATCACCTCGCCGGCCGGCGAGGCCACCGGCACCGTCGAGCTGCCGGACACCATCTTCGACGTGCAGGCCAGCATCCCGCTGATGCACCAGGTCGTGACCGCGCAGCTGAACGCCGCGCGTCAGGGCACGCACGCCACCAAGACCCGGGGCGACGTCTCCGGTGGTGGCAAGAAGCCGTACCGCCAGAAGGGCACCGGCCGCGCCCGTCAGGGCTCGACCCGCTCGCCGCAGTTCGCCGGCGGTGGCGTCTCGCACGGCCCGCAGCCGCGTGACTACAGCCAGAAGGTCCCGAAGAAGATGAAGGCCGCCGCCCTGCGCGGGGCCCTGTCGGACCGGGCCCGCGGTGGCAACGTCCACGTGCTGTCGTCGCTGGTCGAGGGCACCACGCCGTCGACCAAGACCGCGCGCGCCGCGCTGGCTGCGGTCGCGTCCTCGAAGAACGTGCTGATCGTGCTGTCGCGCACCGACGAGGCCGGCTGGCTGAGCCTGCGCAACCTGCCGGAGACGCACCTGCTCTTCGCCGACCAGCTCAACACCTACGACGTGCTGCTCTCCGACGACGTGGTCTTCACCAAGACCGCGCTCGACGAGTTCCTCGCGTTCCAGCGCGTCTCCGTCGTCACCGAGGCCGAACTGACCGAGCTCGCGGACGACTCGTCCGACGAGGTCAGCCTGGCCAAGGCCGGCACCGCCGCGAACACCGCAGAGAAGGAGGAGGAGAAGTGAGCGTCACCGATCCTCGCGACATCATCCTCAAGCCGATCGTCTCGGAGAAGAGCTACAGCCTCCTCGAGACCGGTCGCTACACCTTCGAGGTGCACCCGGATTCGAACAAGACGCAGATCAAGATCGCCATCGAGAAGATCTTCAGCGTCCGTGTCGTCTCCGTGAACACGCTGAACCGCACCGGCAAGCGCAAGCGCACCCGGTCCGGCTTCGGCAGCCGCAAGTCGACCAAGCGCGCGATCGTCACGCTGTCCCCGGACAGCAAGCCGATCGAGATCTTCACGGGCGCCTGAGCCGGGACGAGGAAGACAGACCACCATGGGAATCCGTAAGTACAAGCCGACGACCCCGGGTCGCCGCGGCAGCTCGGTCGCCGATTTCTCCGAGATCACCCGCTCGACGCCGGAGAAGTCGCTGATCGCGCCGCTGCACAGCAAGGGCGGCCGCAACGTCCACGGTCGGGTCACCGCCCGGCACCAGGGCGGCGGGCACAAGCGTGCCTACCGCATCATCGACTTCCGTCGGGCCGACAAGGACGGCGTGCCGGCCAAGGTCGCGCACATCGAGTACGACCCGAACCGCACCGCGCGCATCGCGCTGCTGCACTTCGCGGACGGCGAGAAGCGCTACATCATCGCCCCCGAGAAGCTGGTGCAGGGCGCCGCTGTCGAGACCGGTCCGGCCGCCGACATCAAGCCCGGCAACAACCTGCCGCTGCGCAACATCCCGGTCGGCACCGTCGTGCACGCCATCGAGCTGCGTCCCGGTGGCGGCGCCAAGATCGCCCGTTCCGCCGGCTCGCGCGTGCAGCTGGTGGCCAAGGACGGCCCCTACGCCCAGCTGCGCATGCCGTCGGGTGAGATCCGCAACGTCGACGTCCGCTGCCGCGCCACCATCGGCGAGGTCGGCAACGCCGAGCAGAGCAACATCAACTGGGGCAAGGCCGGTCGTATGCGGTGGAAGGGCAAGCGCCCGACCGTCCGTGGTGTGGCCATGAACCCGGTCGACCACCCGCACGGTGGTGGTGAGGGCAAGACCTCCGGTGGCCGTCACCCGGTCAACCCGGCCGGTCGCCCCGAGGGCCGCACCCGCCGCCCGAACAAGTCCAGCGATGCCCTCATCGTCCGTCGCCGGCGCAAGTCCGGCAAGAAGCGCTGACACCCGAGTAGGAGGAGAAAAACCCGATGCCACGCAGCCTCAAGAAGGGCCCGTTCGTCGACGACCACCTGCTCAAGAAGGTGGATGTCGCCAACGACAAGAACTCCAAGGCCGTGATCAAGACCTGGTCGCGCCGCTCCACGATCATCCCGGACATGCTGGGCCACACGATCGCGGTGCACGACGGCCGCAAGCACGTCCCGGTGTTCGTCACCGAGTCGATGGTCGGCCACAAGCTCGGCGAGTTCGCCCCGACGCGGACCTTCAAGGGTCACGTCAAGGAAGACCGCCGTTCCCGTCGCGGCTGATCCCGCGCCTCCGACCAACCACTCGTAAGGAAACACACCATGAATGCCAAGGCCTCTGAGGGAGCCCAGCTCCCCGGTGCCCGGGCGCAGGCGCGGTACGTGCGCATGACCCCGATGAAGGTCCGGCGTGTCGTCGACCTCGTCCGCGGCCGTTCGGTCGAGGACGCCCTGACGATCCTGAAGTTCGCGCCGCAGGCCGCGGCCGAGCCGGTCTACAAGGTCATCGCCTCCGCCGCCGCCAACGCCGAGAACAACGCCGGTCTCGACCGCAGCACGCTGGTCGTGGCCACCGCGACCGTGGACGAGGGCCCCACCGCCAAGCGGTTCCAGCCGCGGGCGCAGGGTCGCGCGTTCCGGATCCGCAAGCGCTCCAGCCACATCACCATCGAAGTCGTCTCGGTGTCCGCGCCGGCCGCCGGGGGCGCGAACCGCTCCCGCCGGACCCGCGGGGCCGCTACGGCGAACACGAAGGGCAGGACCTCCTAGTGGGTCAGAAGATCAACCCGCACGGGTTCCGGCTCGGTATCACCACCGACTGGAGCTCCCGCTGGTACGCCGACAAGGCCTACGCGGAGTACGTGGCCGAGGACGTGGCCATCCGCAAGCTGATGGCCAAGGGCATGGACCGCGCCGGTATCTCCAAGGTCGAGATCGAGCGCACCCGTGACCGCGTCCGGGTCGACATCCACACCGCCCGCCCGGGCATCGTCATCGGCCGCCGCGGCGCCGAGGCCGACCGCATCCGCACCCAGCTGGAGAAGCTGACCGGCAAGCAGGTGCAGCTGAACATCCTCGAGGTCCGCAACCCCGAGTCCGATGCGCAGCTGGTCGCCCAGGGTGTCGCCGAGCAGCTGTCCAACCGGGTCAGCTTCCGTCGGGCCATGCGCAAGTCCATGCAGAGCGCGCTGCGCTCGGGTGCCGTCAAGGGCATCCGGGTCAAGTGCTCCGGCCGTCTGGGTGGGGCCGAGATGTCCCGCTCGGAGTTCTACCGCGAGGGTCGCGTGCCGCTGCACACCCTGCGCGCGAACATCGACTACGGCTTCTTCGAGGCCAAGACCACCTTCGGCCGCATCGGCGTGAAGGTCTGGATCTACAAGGGCGACCTGCTGGGCACCCTCGGCGAGCAGAAGGCCGAGGCCGCCGCGGCCGCGTCCCGCGCCGCCGGTGGCCCGTCCCGCGGGGCCGACCGCGGCGACCGCCCGCGTGGCCGTCGCTCGGGTGCCTCGGGCACCACGCCGACCTCGACCGACGCCGGCCGCGCGGCCGCCGAGGGCGAGACCCCGGCGGCCGACAGCGTCGCCGCCCCGGCGGCGCAGCCCGCAGAG
>JBQGEH010000691.1:0-4120 GCA_052039515.1 Nakamurella sp.
GGCGGCGTCGACCATGCCGAGCAGGGTGGTCGGCACCTGCACCAGCCGGACGCCCCGCAGCCAGGTCGCCGCGGCGAAGCCGGCCAGGTCGGTGACCGAGCCGCCGCCGAGACCGATGACGACGTCGCGGCGGTCGAGGCCGATCTGCCCGAACACCCGCCAGCAGAAGCCGAGCACCTCGATGGTCTTGGCGTCCTCGGCGTCGGGGAGCTCGAGCAGGTGGGTGTTGACGCCCGCCTCGACCAGCGCCTGCTGGACGGCCTCCGCGGTCGCCGCGAGCGACCCGGGGTGCAGCAGCGCCGCGGTGGTGGCGCCGGCGGTGGCGGCGATCAGCTCGTCGAGCAGCCCGGTGCCGATGACGACGTCGTAGGGCGCGGCCCCGTCGACGCGGACGGTCACGGGCGCGGGGCTCGGCGTGGTCACCGGGTCTCCAGCCAGGCGATCACGGCGTCGGCGACCTCGTCGACGGTGCGGTCGTCGGTGTCCACCTCGACGGCGGCCACCTCCCGGTAGATCGGCAACCTGGCCTCCAGCAGCGCCTTGTAGGTGGCCCGCGGGTTGACCCCGGCGAGCAGGGGGCGGGCGGTGTTCAGCCCGGTGCGGCGCACGCCCTGCGGCGTGGACACCCGCAGGTGCACCACGGGGTGCCCGGCGAGCAGGGCGCGGGTCTGCTCGGCGAGCACCGCTCCCCCGCCGAGCGCCAGCACGCCGCGGTGCTCGGTCAGCGCGGTGGCCACCGCCGCGGCCTCCAGCGCCCGGAACGCCGGCTCGCCGTCGGTCACGAAGATGTCCGAGATCGGCCGTCCGGCAACGGCTTCCACGTCCTGGTCGGTGTCGCGGACGGGCAGGTCGAGCTTGGCGGCCAGCGCGTGCGCGACCGAGGTCTTGCCCGCACCCATCGCGCCGATCAGCACCACCACCGGACCGGCGGCTCGGGGCTGCATCGTCAGCCGACGACCGGTGCGGTACCGGCGATCGTCTCCAGGTAGGAGAGGTAGTTGCGCCGCGTCTCGGCGACCGAGTCGCCGCCGAACTTCTCGACCACGGCCTCGGCCACCACCAGCGCCACCATCGCCTCGGCGACGACGCCCGCCGCCGGCACCGCGCAGACGTCGCTGCGCTGGTGGATCGCCTGGGCGGCCTCGCCGGTGGTGGTGTCGAAGGTCGACAGTGCCCGCGGCACGGTGGAGATCGGCTTCATCGCGGCGCGGACCCGGAGCACCTCGCCGTTGGTCATGCCGCCCTCGATGCCGCCGGCCCGGTTGCTGCGACGACGGACCCCGGGGTTCAGCGGGTCGATCTCGTCGTGGGCCTGGGAGCCGCGGCGGCGGGCGGTGCGGAAGCCGTCACCGATCTCCACGCCCTTGATCGCCTGGATGCTCATCAACGACAGCGCCAGGCGCGCATCGAGTTTGCGGTCGGCGTGCACGAACGAGCCGAGTCCCGGCGGCAGGCCGTAGACCAGCACCTCGACGACGCCGCCGAGGGTGTCGCCGTCCTCCTTGCAGGCGTCGATCTCCGCCGACAGCGCCGCAGTGGAATCCGGGTGCAGCGACCGGGTCGGGGACGCGTCGATGGCGTCCCGGTCGGCCGGGGTGGGCAGCGGGCCGTCGACGGCGTCGGCCTCGCCGATGCTGACGACGTGGGACACCACCTCGGCGCCGAGGACCTGGCGGAGGAAGTTCTGCGCGATGGTGCCGAGCGCCACCCGGGCCGCGGTCTCCCGGGCCGAGGCCCGCTCCAGCACCGGGCGGGCGTCGTCGAAGCCGTACTTCTGCATCCCGGCGAGGTCGGCGTGGCCGGGCCGGGGCCGGGTCAGCGGGGCGTTGCGGGCGAGCCCGGCCAGGATCTCCGGGTCGACCGGGTCGCTGGCCATGATCTGGTTCCACTTCGGCCACTCGGTGTTGCCGACCTGCACGGCGATCGGTCCGCCCAGGGTCAGCCCGTGCCGGACGCCACCGAGGATGGTGACGACGTCCTGCTCGAACTTCATCCGGGCGCCGCGGCCGTAGCCGAGGCGTCGTCGGGCCAACTGGTCGGCGATCTCCTTGGAGGTGATCTCGACAGCGGCGGGCAACCCCTCGAGGACGGCGACAAGTGCGGGGCCATGCGATTCGCCTGCGGTGATCCAGCGCAACACGCCGACCAGTGTCCCACGGATGGGAACGCGCCCGGCCCGGCCGGGGTCAGCGGCTCAGTGCGCGTCCTCCCAGGCCTTCCACGCCCGGTCGACGACGGCGATGGCGTCGTCCACGTCGTCGGTGACGTGGATGAGGTCGAGGTCCTTCTCGCTGATCTTGCCGTCGGCGAGCACCGAGTCGCGGATCCAGTCGACCAGCCCGCCCCAGTAGGCGCTGCCGAACAGCACCACCGGGAACTTGGTGACCTTCTTCGTCTGCACCAGGGTGAGCGACTCGAACAGCTCGTCCAGCGTGCCGAAGCCGCCGGGCAGGCAGATGAACGCCTGCGAGTACTTCACGAACATCGTCTTGCGGACGAAGAAGTACCGGAAGTTGATGCCCAGGTCGACGTACTGGTTCATGCCCTGCTCGAACGGCAGCTCGATGCCGAGCCCCACGCTCATCCCGTCGGCGTCCTTGGCGCCGCAGTTGGCCGCCTCCATGATCCCGGGGCCGCCGCCGGTGATGACCGCGTAGCCGGCCTCGACCAGCGCGGCGCCGATCCTGCGGGCCGTCTCGTACTGCGGGTGGTCGCGCGGGGTGCGGGCGCTGCCGAACACCGACACCGCGCGGGGCAGGTTGGACAGTGACCCGAAGCCCTCGACGAACTCGGCCTGGATGCGGAACACCCGCCACGGGTCGGTGTGCACCCAGTCGGTCGGACCGCGGGTGTCCAGCAGCCGCTCGTCGGTGGTGGAGGACTGGATGCGCTGGTCCCCGCGCAGCACGACGGGCCCGCGGAAGCGCTCCGGACGGGGCTCCCCCTCGGGGCGGACCTGCGGGTCGACCGCGGCGGTGCCGGTGTCGGCCTGCGCCTTGGCGGCGACGGCCTCGTCCTGGGCGTCGATCGGGTGGGTGTCGTCGGGCACGGGCGTCCGTTCTGTTCGGTCAGCTCAGGAAGGTGCGCAGGACCGCGGTCATGTCACGGATCTGCTGTCGGGAGACATGTTCCTCCCGGGTGTGCGCGAGCGACGGGTCGCCCGGGCCGTAGTTCACCGCCGGTATCCCCAATGTTGCGAAGCGGGCCACGTCGGTCCAGCCGTACTTGGCCACCGCGGTGCCGCCGGCCGCGGCCACGAACTCGGCGGCGGCGGGCGCCGACAGCCCGGGTCGGGCACCGGCCGCGACGTCCAGCACCCGCACGTCGAAGCCGTCGAAGAACGTCGTGACGAAGTCCAGCGCGTCGTCGGCGTCCCGGTCGGGGGCGAAGCGGAAGTTGACCTGCACGACGCACTCGTCGGGGATGACGTTGCCGGCCACCCCACCACTGATCCGCACCGCGTTGAGGCCCTCCCGGTATCGGCAGCCGTCGATGTCGACGTCACGTCCGGGGTAGTCGGCCAGCCGGGCGAGCACCGGCGCGGCGGCGTGGATGGCGTTGTCGCCGAGCCACGACCGGGCGGAGTGCGCGCGGCGGCCGCCCAACCGGACCTCGACCGCCGCGGTCCCCTGGCAACCGGCCTCGACCGCGCCGTTGGTCGGCTCGCCGAGGATGGCCAGGTCACCCACCAGCCAGTCGGGCAGCTCGCGCTCGATGCGGGTCAGGCCGTTGCGTTCGTGCTCGACCTCCTCACAGTCGTAGAACACGAAGGTGAGGTCACGCGACGGCTCCGGCAGCGTCGCCGCCAGGTGCAGCATCATCGCGTCGCCGGACTTCATGTCGGTGGTGCCGCAGCCGTGGATGACGTCGCCCTCGCTGCGGGTAGTGACGTTGTCGGCGATCGGCAAGGTGTCGATGTGGCCGGCCAGGACGACCCGGGTCGCCCGGCACAGGTGGGTGCGGGCGAGGACGGCGTTGCCGCTGCGCCGCACCTCCAGGTGCGGCAGCGCCCGCAGCGCGTCCTCGATGAGGTCGGCCAGCGGCTCCTCGGTGCCCGACACGGACGGGATGTCCACCAGCGTCGCGGTCAGCTCGTCCGGGGCGGCGGTCAGATCCAGGG
>JBQGEH010000692.1:0-1662 GCA_052039515.1 Nakamurella sp.
CCAGCACGGTGCGGCTGACCACGTCGCCGCGCTCCCGACGGCGCGCCGCCCGCAGTGCGGCGTCCGCGGGCCCGGCCGGTGCGGTCGGGCCGGTCACGTCCGGGCGCCCGTCAGCCGGCTCGCCACGGGTCCAGCGCCACGTCGTCGAGGCGCCAGGTCCCCCAGCCGACCGGCTCGAAGCGGATGGTCAGGTACTGCACGCCCGCGGTGCCGCGGACGTCCGGGACGGGCAACGGCGCCGAGGCCGCCCACGACGAGGTGCCGTCGACCCGGTGGGTCACGGTCGCCGTGCTGCCGTCGGTGTTCTGCGCGGTCACCGTCACCTTGAGCCACGACGAGGCCGACGCTCCGGGGAGGCGCTGCAGGAAGAACCGCAGCTCGGCGGCGAAGTGGTCGGTGGTCCGCAGGGTCGCCGACGACCCCGGCAGCAGGGCGGCCGAGCGCCGGTCGTCCGCGCCCCAGACCCGCCACGGTTCGTTGCCGTATCCGATGAACGCGCCGCCGGTGAAGCGCCACCCGGCGGAGCTCTCCGCGTCGCCGCCGGCCACCAGCGTGTAGAGGCGCTGGTCACCCCACGGAGCGAAGACGGTGGCCCAGTTGACCAGGTCCATCTCGGGGAACAGGGAGACGTCGAGTGAGACCAGCGGATCGAGGGTCACGGTGATGCCGCCGGTCGTCGGCGGGACGACCACATCACCCGATGGCGGCGGCGGTGGCGCGACGACGTCGTCAGCCGATGCCGCTCCGGCCACCGCCAGCTGCGCGCCCATCAGGAAGGCGATCAGCGTGCCGGTCCATCGCACGCGCCGCCGGATTTCTGTCACAGGTACCGGACACCCCTCTTTCCGGAGTGAATTGTACCCAGTGCGGTCGGGCAAGCACAGAACGTTGCTTCCGACGGGTGACCTCGTCGTCACCCCCGCGGTGCTCCTCACGGAAGCTGCGGCAGGACGCGATCCCCGAGCGGATGAGTCCGTTTCGTCGCGGTCAGAGTCGGCAGGACCGGATGTCCGACGCCAGGATGGCCTTCGCTCCGAGTTCGACGAGGGCGTCCATCACCGGGTTGGCGTCCTGCCGCGGCACCATCGCCCGCACCGCCGCCCAGTCCGGGTCGGCGAGCGGCGCCACCGTCGGCGACTCCAGACCGGGGGTGATCTCGACCGCCCGGTCCAGCAGGGCACGCGGGCAGTCGTAGTCGAGCATCAGGTACTGCTGGGCCAGCACGACGCCGCGGAGCCGGTTGACGACCTGGCGGGCGGCGGGCGTGATCTCCCGGGTGGACTGGGCGATGACCACGGCCTCGGACCGGCAGATGGGGTCGCCGAAGGCGACCAGGCCGTGCTGGCGCAGGGTGCGGCCGGAGCCGACGACGTCGGCGATGGCGTCGGCGACACAGAGCTGGATCGAGATCTCGACGGCGCCGTCGAGCCGGATCACGTCCGCGGTGACACCCTGCCGGGCCAGGTCGGCGCGGACCAGGTGCGGATAGGCGGTGGCGATGCGGATCCCCTCGAGGTCCGGCACCGTCCACTCGCGGCCGGCGGGCGCGGCGTAGCGGAAGGTGGAGTGACCGAAGCCGAGGCCGAGCTCCTCGGTGACCGCCGCCTCGGATTCGGCGGCGAGATCCCGGCCGGTGAGACCCAGGTCGAGCTGTCCGGACCC
>JBQGEH010000693.1:0-10776 GCA_052039515.1 Nakamurella sp.
GCCGCGGGAGATCTACGTACATCGGCGGATGATCCCTAGCGCCGTCCTTCCTACCGTGGTCGTATCGGATCGGCGCCCGCCGATCGGACACCCCCGGTCCCGCGACCGGCCAGATCCCGAGGACATCGCATGAACCCCACCAAGATCCTGATCGGACTCGCTCCCTGGGTGGTGTTCGCGTTGCTCACCCGGCTACCGGTCGACGGCATCGCCGGACCGGCTGCGGTGGCCGCGGCCGTCGCCAGCCTGGTCGTCCTGCTGATCCAGTCCCGGGGCGGGGTGAAGATCATCGAGGTCACCAGCGTGGTCGTCTTCACGCTGCTGGCGGTGGTCGGCTTCACCGTCGCCGGCGGCGACGCCTGGATCACCGACTACGGCCGGGCCACCGCGGCGTTCGTGCTCGCGGCGGTGATGCTGCTGTCGGCGGTCACGGTGCCGTTCACCGAGCAGTACGCCCGCGAGTCGGTCCCCGAGAACGTCTGGCACAGCGAACGTTTCCGGACGGTCAACCGGACCATCAGCGCGATGTGGGGCGGCATCATGCTGGCGATGGCGGTCTGTCACGTGATCGCCGCGGCGCTGCTCGCCGACGGCACCGGTGCCGGCCAGCTCCTGCTGAACTGGGTCGTCCCGGTCCTGCTGGTGCTCCAGGGCGTCAAGCGGACCCGGGCGATGAGCGCCGCGGCCCGCCCGGCGACCGACCTGACGGCGACCTCCCGATGAGCGCCGGATCGCTCACCACGGACGCCCCACCCGCAGCGGCCCTGCTGCCCACCGCCCTCGGGCCGGTGGAGTGCCGCGTCGAGGGTGCCGCCGACGGCCTGCCCGTCGTCGTCCTGCACGGCACGCCCGGTGGGATCGACGCCGCCTCCGCGATGGCGGAGTTCCTGCCGCGCAGCACGTTCCGCGTCGTCGTGATCTCCCGGCCGGGCTACCTGGGCACCGAGCTCGGCGACCGGCGCACCCCCGACCAGCAGGCCGACCTGATCGCCGCGGTGCTGGACGCGCTGGCGATCCCGCGAGCGGCGGTGCTGTCCTGGTCCGGCGGCGGTCCGGCCGGCTACCGCTTCGCCGTCCGTCATCCGGACCGGACGCTGGCCCTCGTCGCGGTGGCCGCGGTCAGCCAGCCATACCAGGCCCGGCCGGTGGGTGTCGCCGACCGGTTGATGTTCGGCACCCCCGTGGGGGACTGGCTGATGCGGGTGCTCGCGGCCCATCAGCCGGAGAAGGTGGTCTCCGGAACCCTCGCCGGGGAGGGGGATCTCACGCCGGAGCAGCTCCGGCAGCGCACCGCCGAGGTGATGGGGGACGACCGGAAGAAACGGTTCGTGCTGGCGCTGTCGACCACGGTCGCCACCCACGGCCGCCGCCGGCCGGGTTTCGACAACGACCTCGAGCAGTTCGCGCACCTGGCCGACCTGGAACTGGAGACCATCGCCGCGCCGGTGCTGGTCGTCCAGGGCAGCGCCGACACCGACCTGCCGCCGGAGCACAGCTACCAGGCGGCCAGCCGCATCCCCACCGCCCGCTCGGTGGTGCTGCCGACCGGGACGCACCTGGCGTTCTGGACGCATCCGGACGCCGACGCCGTCCAGGCGCAGGCGATCGACTTCCTGCGAGCGGCAACGTCTTCCGCACCCACGACCGCACCGACGACCGCACCGACGACCGACGAGGAGGGCCGGCCATGACCGCCGCCGTCAAGCGGGTGGTCCCCGACGCCGGGATCGACCCGCACCTGAGCGGGCTGTTCGCCCCCACCACCTCCGAGGTCGACGTCCACGACCTGCGGATCACCGGCGAGCTGCCCGCCGAGCTGGACGGTGACTACCTGCGCAACGGACCGAACCCACGCTTCTCGCCGCTGGGCCGCTACGTCTACCCGCTCGACGGCGACGGCATGGTGCACCGGGTCCGGATCCGCGACGGCCGGGCCTCCTACAGCAACCGCTTCGTCCGCACCCCGGCCCTGGTCGTCGAGGAAGCCGCCGGCCGGGCGCTCTGGCCGGGAATCGCCGGGTTCGCCCACCGGCCCGACGCGGACGAGGTCGGTCCGGTGCTGGCCGGCACGGCCAAGGAGCTGCCCGACATCAACGTGGTCCGCCACGGCGGCAAGCTGCTGGCGCTCGCCGAGTCGGCGCCGCCGTTCGCGCTGGCCGACGATTTGGCCACGCTGGGCCGCGAGACCTACGGCGGTGACCTGCCGGCGGGAATGACCGCCCATCCGAAGATCGACCCGCGCACCGGTGAGCTCGTCGTGTTCTGCTACCACCTCACCGCGCCCCACCTGACGTGGTCGGTCGTCGGTCCGGACGGCACCGTCACCCGGCCGCCGACGGTCGTCGACGGGGTCGACCGGCCGGTGATGATCCACGACATGGCGCTGACCGAGACCTACGTGGTGCTGGTGCTGGCTCCGCTGTTCTTCGACCTGACGGCCGCCTTCCGCGGCGGATCGCCGCTGTCCTGGGAACCCGACCAGGGGACGCGGATCGCCCTGGTGCCCCGGGACGGGGGCCCGGTGCGGTGGCTGCACACCGACGCGTTCTGGATGTGGCACGCCGCCAACGCCCACGACCTCCCGGCCTCCGACGGCGGGTCGCAGCCGCGGGTGCTGCTCGACTTCGCCCGCTGGTCACAACCCGGCGGCCTGACCCCGGGGCGTGCGGCGGGCGCGCTGGCCCGGCTGATCCTGGACCCGGCGACGGGATCGGTCACCACGACCGTGCTCGCCGACCGGCCGATGGAGTTCCCGCGGATCGACGACCGGTCGCTCGCCGCCGGGCACCGCGTCATCGGCACGGCGTTGAAGACCCCGGGGCGGCCGCTGCCGAGCGGGGCCGCCGACACCCTGGGCTGGTACGACGACCGCGGCGGCACGTTCACCACCTGGAACGGCGGTGACCTCGCGGTGGGCGAGCAGACGTTCATCCCGCGTCCCGGCGACCCGGACCCGACGCACGGCTGGTGGACCACCATCGCCACCGACCGGACCGACCTCACCAGCCGCCTGCTGATCATCCCCGCCGCCGACCCGGCCGGCGGACCGGTGGCGACAGTCCACCTCCCGCAACGGGTCCCGTTGGGCCTGCACGGTTCCTGGCAGCCCACCGAGGAGTAGGCGGTGGCGGGGCCGGGCGGCGGAGGGGTCCGCCCGGTCAGCGACCCGGCCCGGTGCCCGCGGCGAGATCGACGTCGCGGGTCTCGGGCCCCAGCGCCGCCCCGGTGAGGACGAGGATCCCGGCCAGCACGATCAACAGCGCCGGCCCGAGACCGCTGGGCAGGACGGCGTCCAGGCCGGAGACGTAGAAGGCGTAGAAGGCCGGCACGACCAGGGCCAGGCTGTAGCCGACCCCGAACCCGGTCGCCCGCAGCTCCGACGGGAACCGCTCGGTCAGGTAGGCCGCCACCGGCCCGAAGGTCCCCAGCACGGTCACGCCGATGAGGGCGGTCAGGACGACGACGGCTCCCGGGCCCGGCCGGACGGTCATCAGGACGGCGTACAGCCCGGCCCCGACGACCGCCATCACGGCGCCGTAGCGCAGGTAGAACGCCCGGCGTCCCCACCGCTGCGACAGCGCCCCGTACAGCGGCAGCGACAGCGCCAGCACCGTCGCCTCCACGGCCATGGTCAGCGAGACCTGCGTCCCGGACAGCCCCAGTCCGGTGCGCAGCAGACCGGGGAGCACGGCGCTGACCATGTTGTTGGCCAGCCACACCCCGGTCATCAGGATCAGCACCTGCAGCAGGGCCCGGCGGTGCCGCCCGGTCACCAGCTGCCGCAGCGGACTGCTGTCGCGGCCGCTGCGCCGGGTGGCGGGCTCGGTGACGTGCCGCCCGTAGTGCACGACCAGCGCGAAGGCCGCGAGCGCCACGACGACGAACGGGATCCGCCACCCCCACCGGGCGTAGTCGGAGGCGGGCCCGTCCGACGGCATGAGCTCCTGCAGCAGCAGCGCGGTGAGGGCGAGCGTGGCGTAGGCGGCCGGCGAGGCACTGAGCACCAGGCCCGCGACGGCCCCGCGGCGGTGCGGCGGGGACCATTCCATGGCCAGCGGGACGGCCGCGCTGTACGCACCGCCGAGGAAGACCCCGTTGACCGCCCGCAGCGCGATGAGGGCTCCGATCGACAGGTAGCCGACGGAGCCGGCGCCGGGAAGCGCGGCGATGAGCAGCGTGACGGTGGCGAACCCGGCGGTGGCCAGCCGGGTCGTTCCGACCCGGCCCCGGATGTCGGCGCGGCGGCCGAACAGCGCCGCCCCGACCGGCCGGGTGACCAGGGTGGCCGCGAACACCAGGGAGCTCAGCAGGGCGGTCGCGCCGGGGCCCGCGTCGGCGGGCACGAAGTAGCCGTTGACCGACGCCAGGACCAGCACCGGGAGGTAGATGTCGAGCTGGTCGACGAAGAAGGCCAGCACCCCGGCCCGTAGCGAGACCGTCCGTGCCCGGCCCGGCCGGATCGCGGCGCCCGGCACCGGCGGGGCGCCGCGGTCAGCCATGGGCGGTCTCCGGACGGCGGGCGAACATCGCGGCCAGCTCCACCCGGGACCGCAGGTCGAGCTTGCGCAGGATGTGGGAGACGTGGGTCTGCACGGTCCGCGGTGACACGTACAGCTGGGTCGCGATCTGCGGGCTGGTGAGACCCTGCGCGACCCGCTCGGCCACCAGCAGCTCGGTGGGCGTGAGACTGTCCGGTCCGGTGGCCGGGCGGCGGCGGGACCCGGTCGCGCCGAGGCGGACCCCGTGCGTGCGCAGCCGTGCGGTCAGCCGCCGCTCGGTCGTCACCGCGCCGAGGCTGCCGCACAGGTGCAGGCAGCGCCCGGCCAGCGACCGGGCCGTGCCCTGATCGCCGGTGGCCGCCGCGGCGACCGCGGCCTCCTCCCAGCCCAGCAGCTCACCCAGCACCGAGCCGGCGGCACCGGACGCCGTCGCCGCCGTGGCCGCGGCCCGGTGGTCCCCGCTCGCCATCGCCGCCACCAGCGTCGGCACCGGGGCGAGCACGGCCACCTCGTCCAGCGGCACCGCGGCGCAGTCGGCCCGCACCCGGTCCAGCAGGGCCGTGTCACCGGTCCAGCCGGCGATGCGGGCGATGTCGGGGCCGGCGATCAACGCCCAGAGGAGCAGGCCGCCGTCCAGCGGCGCCGACCACACCGCCGGAGCGCTCCGCCGGGCCGCGTCCGAGTCGCCCCGGGCCTCGGCGAGCAGCAGTTCGGCCAGGGCCACCAGCGGCAGACCGAACTGATCGGGCAGACCCGTCGCCCGCCACTGCCGCAGGTCCGCCTCGGCGTCGTCCAGGGCGCCGCGCTGGATCATGATCTGGGTCCGCAGGCCCACACAGCGGCTCAGCCACCCGGACCCGCTGTCCGTGGACATCTCCCAGTGCGCCTGCAGCACGGTCAGCGCGTCGTCCCAGCGCCCGGCGACGTGGTCGATCGCGCCGGCCATCAGCAGGTGCTGCGGGAACAACCAACCGCGGCCGGTGCGCTGGGCGGTCCGCCGCGCCTGGATGGAGTACCGGGCCGCGGCGACCGGGCCTTCGGCGAACAGCGCGTACCAGGCGGGCCACGTCGGGGCCGTCGCCCCGTCACCCCACACCGCCGTCCCCGCCTCCTCCCGCGCCCGCTGCGCCCGCAGCACGGTGTCCAGCGCCGACCGGCAGCGGGCCTGCAGGAACAGCTCCATGGAGCTCGGGACCAGGGCCGCGCCGCTGGTCCCGTCACCGGAGGTCCGTCCACCGGCCAGCGGCGTCGCACCGGCCAGCACCCGCGTCCACCGTCGCAGATGCACCAGTGCCTCGCGGTACTCCGGGTCGATCCCGTGGCGCAGCTCGTCGTCGATCACGGCGACCGCCTCGGAGGTCCGCGCCGCCGAGATCATCGTGTGCAGCAGCAACCGGGTCAGGTCGTCGTGGGCGCGGGCGTCGCGGGTGACGAGCAGCGCGGCCCGGACCACCGCCACCACGTCGGCCATCCGGCCGGCGGCGGCCAGTGCGCCGGCCCGGGCGACGGCGACCGCGTCCGCTTCCGCGGTCCCGGGCCGGACGTGCACCTGCGCCAGCAGCTCGGCGGCCTGCTCCGGAGCGTGCTGCAGATCGGTGCGGGCCGTCCGCAGCGCCTCGGCGATCAACACCCCGTCGGCCAGCGAATCGCCGACGTGCTGGACGATCTCGGTGGCGATACCGCCGCTGGTCTGCAGCTGCGCCGCGCACGCGGCGTGCAGCATCCGCCGCAGGCCCGGCAGCAGGTCGGCGTAGAGCACGTCGTGGAACAGGTCGTGGGTGAAGGCGAGCTCCCCCGACGCCGTCCAGCGGACGATCTCCCGGTCGACCGCCGGTGCGACCGACGCCCGCAGGTCGGTGGGGGCCAGATCGGCGATCGTGGCGAGCACGTCCACCGGGGCGGCCCGCCCCCACACGGCGAGGATCTCCAGCACGGCCCGCGCCTCGGCGTCGAGCTGGACCAACCGGGCCCGGACGCTGTCCGGCATCGACGGCAGCACCACCGGCGCCGCGGCGGTGGTCACGACCAGATCGGCGGTGCCGTCGTGCACCGTGAGCCGGTCGTGCCGCTCCAGGTCGGCGAGCAGACCCTGGACGTAGAACGGGTTCCCGCCCGCGGTCTGCAGGGCCGCCAGCAGCGCCGAGGTGGGCTCCGCCCGGTAGCGCTGCCGGACCATGGCGGCCACCCCGGCGGGGTCGATCCCGGTGACCTCGACCGCGGTCACCTCGGGCCGGGCGGCGAGCTTGTCCAGGCTCTCCCGGACCGGGAACCACCGGCGGGTCAGCAGCAGTACCAGCGGCAGCTCGCCGGCCACTGCGACGAGCTGGTCCAGACCGCGCAGCGAATCGGCGTCGGCGTGGTGCACGTCGTCGGCGTAGAGCACCGCGGGTCCGTCGGCACACAGCTGCTCGACCGCGGCCAGCACCCGGTCGGCGGTGTCCGGCCGGGGCGGGTACTCCGCCGCCAGCCCGACCAGCGCGGAGAGCACTCCGAACGGCTGGCGGCGGCTGGTCTCGTCGGCCGACACCCGGGAGGTGAAGGTGGCACCGCGGCCGAGGGCCCGGGCCACCGTGTCCATCGTCGTGGACTTGCCGACGCCGGGGGCGCCGCTCATCAGCACGACCGCACCCGCGCCACCGGCCAACCGCTCGCGCAGCCCGGTGACGAGCCCGGCCACGTCCCCCGAGCGCACGGCGCCGCCGGTGGTCACGACACCTCCTGCCGGTCGCTGTCCGGTGTGTTCCGCACGTTCCCTCCGGTCGGCGGACGGACCGCCACGACAACACGGCCGTCCGACATCGACCGGGGTGACCGTTTCAGCATGCCGACGGTAGCAATCATCACTCCGGAGGAGTCAGCCGGACGGTGCGGCATCGCCCATCGTGGTCGTCGGCGGTGTCGGGGCAGCGCCGAGGGTGCGCAGTCGCCGATCGAGCAGCCGGAAGACCAGGACCAGCAGCGCCGCGAGGACGACGATGACGAGCGTGTTGCGGGCCGCAGCGACCGCGCCGATCTCCTGGACGTCCAGGAACGGGTAGGGGTACCAGTCGATCACCGCGCCGCGGACGAAGGTGTAGGCGATCCAGGCGGCCGGCCAGACGCACGCCCACAGCATCGTCGCGCGGTCGATGCGGGGACGGGGCCCGAACAGCAGCCAGCCGAGCAATGTCGCCCACGGGGCCACGTAGTGGAAGCCGATAGTGGCCACCAGCTGCCAGCCCGCCGGGTGCACGTAGTGGATCAGGATGGTGTCGAACACCAGGCCGGTGATGGTGATGCCGAGCAGCGCGTCCAGCCGCAGCACGCGCCAGAACCGGCCGTCGCGGTCGGGGTCGACGACCAGCGCGACGGCGACGATCAGGGTCAGGATGTTGCTCTGGATGGTGAAGAAGCTGACCGTCTGCACCAGCCGGGTGACGGTCCCGACGTCGGCGACCGTCTCTCCGGTGTTGGGGTCGGGCCCGCCGGTGAGGACCAGCGCGATCTGGATGACCAGCGCCACCACGATGTCGACGGCGATGACGAGGTGCCACAGGCGCGACGCGCGCCGGACGCGCGCGGGGACACGGACGGGGGCGGTCACGGCAGCTCCACCTCGTCGAGCTCGATCCAGCTGGCACCGCCGAAGTGCACGGTGTTGCGGCACAGGTACGGCGGCACCGGCAGGTCGAACTGCACGTAACCGTCGGCGGGGTCGCCGCGCAGCAGATCGGACCGGCTGCCGACGTCCAGCTGCAGGCGCTCACCGGCGCGCAGCCGTACCGGGAACGGGGTCAGGCTGAAGCGGACCTCGACGGGCTCGCCGGGGACCAGTGGTGTGCGGCGGCCGGTGTCGTGGGCGATCTCCATCGACGTCGAGCGCTGCGGGTCCTCGGTGCAGGCGGTGGGCCGGACCGCGCCGATGGAGAGTTGGTGCCGGTGTCCGGCGGCGTCCACCCGCGACAGCCGGGCGATGAGGTAGGAGTCGATCTCGTTGCAGCTGAACTCCAGGCGCGCGGTGACCGCTCCGGCGAAGGTGGTGTCCCGCTCGACGTCCATCGTGAACGTGAGGGTCTGGGCGGCGACCTCGTCCAGGCCGCCCAGCACCGGCAGCCCGATGGGCACGCCGATCCAGGAATCCCCGCCCCCGGCGGGGACGTCGTCGGTGAGTCGGCCGCCGGCGGCCAGGTGCAGCCGCCGGCGCCGGGACGGTGCGGGCGGGAACGACGACGCGGTGGCGAACCCGTCGGTGCCGTCCACCCAGTAGCGCACCGCCGGCTGCCGGTCGTAGCCGTTGTCGGTCCTGCGCAGGATGTGGTCGAAGAAGGCGAGCGCCTCGAGTTGCCAGCTGTGGACGGGCAGTTCGTACTCGGCCGGTCCCAGGATCATCCACCGCCGGTCGGCCGGGGTGCCCGCGTGCTCCCACAGGTCGTAGGTGCCGTACTGGTGCAGGTTGAGGTAGCCCAGGTTCTGCACCACCACGAACGGGACGTCGATCTCGTCCAGCGCGCCGGCGGAGCCGACATCGGCGCTGCCCGAACGGGTCTTGGTGTCGAAGACCCAGTCGACGTAGGTACGCCGCACCGACTCGACCGGGGTGGCCGCGGCGAAGTGGGCGAACAGGTCGTCCATCTTCCGGTGCACCACCTTCTCCAGCGCCGGGTGCAGCGGGCCGTCGGTCAGGTGGCTGAGCACGGCCCGCGCGGCGGGGGCGACCCGCCGCTCCAGCATGGCCGGGGTGAAGTTCGCGCCCAGCCAGACGTTGAGGAACCACAGTCCGGGGACGCCGCCGAAATTGACGACGTGGCGCCACATGTCGGTGCAGATCTCGTTGGCGAAGAACGCCTTCAGAGCAAGCGGGCGGCGCTCGGCCGCCATCGGCTGGGTGAGTCCGTAGTAGGACGTGCCGAACAGCACCACGGAGCCGTCGCACCACGGTTGCGCCGCCGCCCAGGCGATGACCGCGACCTCGTCGTCGACGTCCTGGGACGAGAAGAACGGGCCCAGCTCGCCGGTCGAGCGGCCGGTACCGCGGCGCTCCACGACCACCGGGCAGTACCCCCGGTCGGTGAACACCGGCGGGGAGCCGATCTCGTTGCTGCCCATCGGGACACCGGCGGTGAACAGGTCGGTGGCGTAGCCGCCGAACATGACGACGGCGGGATACCGCCCGGGTTCCCGGGGGGTGTACACGTCGGCGTGCAGGGTGACGTCCGGGGCCACCGGGACCCGCTGGTCGGGCAGCATCGTGCAGCCCAGACCGGTCACGGCCAGCGTCGACGGCTCCCAACCGGCGTACTGCCGGCCGGCGGTGGAGGGCTTCAGTCCGATCACGGGAGGTCCTTCCGGGCCCGGGGAAGGGCCGCGAGCAGTTGGGTGAGTTGACGTTCCACGGCTCTGCGGTCGGTGAGGCCGGCGGACAGCGCGACCACCGCCATCCCGGTCGAGGCGGTCTGCATGAGCGCGAGCGCCTCCGGGGAGGGTTCGGCACCGGCGGCGGCGAGCAGCGCGGCGGCCGGGCCGGCGACCCCGGCGCCGAGGGTGCGGAAGTGGCACCGCAACGCCGGTGTGCGGTCGGCGATCTGGGTCAGGGCGAGCAGCACCCGCGTCTGCTCCGGGTCGACGAGCACCTCGGCCAGCGCGGTGACCCGGCCGTGCAGGGTGCGGGCCCGGCCGACCGCGGCCAGCGCGGCGATGCGCCGCAGCACGGCGTGCTCGGCGACCGCTCCGAGGAGGTCGTCCCGGGTGGGGAAGTAGTAGGTCACATGGCTCTGCCGCACGCCCAGCCGCGCCGCCACCCGGGGCTGGGTGAGGCCGGCCAGGCCACCCTCCTGGACGAGTCCCAGTGCGGCGTCGATGATCTGCGCACGCCGGTCCGTCCCGCCGGTCGTCCCGCCGCCCATCCGGCCCCGCTTCTTGGTTGGTAGATCTACCAGGAGAATGACCGGTCTGACGACCGTGGTCAAGAGGCGGCCGTGGTTGTCACCCGTTCGCGTCCGGCGACGCGGGGAACGGTCGGGGGGTGGCACGGGGTCTCCTGGGTGTGGTCGGGGCGACGCGGAACGCCGCACCCGGTCAGTGTCGGTCGGTCGCCACCGCGGATCATCCGCCGGATCACCGAGATGTGGTCCCGGTCGGATCAGCGGACGCGCGGGCCCGCCTGGTCGAGCACGGTCACGAAGTCGGCGAAGGCGTCCCGGACGGCCCCGGGCTGCTCGATCCATACGAAGTGCCCGGCATCAGGGACGGTGCGGCGGACGACGTTCGCGGTGGTGTAGCGGGGGTCGTCCCACAGCCG
>JBQGEH010000694.1:0-3503 GCA_052039515.1 Nakamurella sp.
GATCCGCGCGATCGCCGCCGGTGACGCGGTGGTGGCCCCGTCGGCGACCCGGCGGCTGCTGCAGCACGTCACCGCGGCGCTGCCCGCCGCACCGGCCCCGCCGGACGGGCGCCTGGACCAGCTGACCGGCCGGGAGCGGGAAGTCCTCGAGCAGATCGCCCGCGGACTCACCAATCCGGAGATCGCCGCGGAGCTGTTCATGGCCGAGTCCACGGTCAAGACCCACGTCGGCAGCCTGCTGGCCAAGCTCGGCCGCCGGGACCGGGTGGGCCTCGTGCTGTTCGCGTTCGAGACCGGGCTGGTCCACTGACCGCTCCTCCCCCCACGGGTGGAGACGGCGGCGTCACATCCGGCCCGCCGGTACCGCCGGGCCGGTGCCGTCGGCCGATGTGGCCGGCCCACCCCGGTCCCTAGCGTTTCCACCATCACCGCGGCAGGTCCGACGCCGCGGGCAGTGGAGAGGAAACCCCCATGACCGCAGCAGGTCTCACCCAGCCGCCGACGGAGCGGGACACCGCCGTCGCCCGCGCCGCCGGTGTCACCAAGGTGTTCGGTGAGGGCGGCACCGCCGTGACCGCCCTGGACCGCGTCGACGTCGCGTTCACCGCCGGTTCGTTCACCGCGATCATGGGGCCGTCGGGCTCGGGCAAGTCGACGCTGATGCACTGTCTCGCCGGGCTGGACCAGCCGACGTCCGGTCAGGTGTTCGTGGACGGGCAACTCATCACCGGGCTCCCCGACCGTCGCCTCACCGAGGTGCGGCGGGACCGCATCGGTTTCGTGTTCCAGAGCTTCAACCTGCTGCCGATGCTGTCGGCGCGCGACAACATCACCCTGCCGCTGGAGCTCGCCGGCCGCCCGGTCGACCGCACCGCGTTGGACGCGCTGGCCACCTCGCTGGGTCTGGCCGACCGGCTCGACCACAAGCCGGCGCAGCTGTCCGGCGGTCAGCAGCAGCGGGTCGCGATCGCCCGGGCGCTCATCACCCGGCCGGCCGTCGTCTTCGCCGACGAGCCCACCGGTGCCCTGGATTCCAAGACCGGGGCGGCGCTGCTGTCCTACCTGCGGTCCGCCGTCCGGGAGCTGGGCCAGACCGTCGTCATGGTCACCCACGACCCGCAGGCCGCCGCCTACGCCGACCGCGCCGTGCTGCTCGCCGACGGCCGGGTCCGCGGCGAGATCGACCGGCCCACCCCGGACACCGTGCTGTCCGCGCTGACCGCACTGGCGGCGTGATGCGCACCGCCTGGGCCAACCTGCGGGCCTACCCCGCCCGTTTCGTCGCCGTGCTGCTGGCCATCGCGATCGGCGTCGGTTTCGCCGCCGCCACCCTGGTGTTCACCGCGAGCTTCCGCACCGACCTGACCCGCTCGATCGGCGCCGAGCCGAGCCTGGTCGACGTCGAGATCCAGCCGGCGGCGGCCGATCTGGACCCCGCGGACCCCCGCGTCACCGGCACCCCCGGAGTGGCCGGCGTCGAGGCCCGCTACACCGCCTACGCCGAACTGCGCACAGCCGGCGCCCGGGACTGGACCGTGCTGCGCACCATTCCGGCCGACCCCGCGCAGCGCTGGTTCAGTCTCACCGAGGGCGCCTGGCCGGCCGGCCCGGACACCGTCCTCACCGACGCCGGCACCGCCGGACGCAACAACCTGCACGTCGGCGACACCCTGTCGCTGGGTGACGGCACCGAGACCGTCCGCCAGGTCACCCTGGGCGGCATCGTCGACATCCACGAGTCGAAGCTGACCGGCGGCAGCGACCAGCTGTTCGGCACCGGCCCGCTGGTCGCGGCGCTGTCCGACGGGTACGTCGACCGGCTCGCCGTCACCGTCGCTCCCGGGGCCTCCCCCGACACCGTCGCCGCCGCCCTGACCACCGCCCTCGGTGACGACGCGACGGTGCGGACCGGCGAGGCGGCCGCCGCGAGCCAGGCCGACGCCGTCATCGGCGACACCGACACCCTCGCCGCGGTGCTGCTCGCCTTCGCCGCGGTCGCCGGGCTGGTGGCGGCGTTCGTCATCGCCAACACCTTCACCATCCTGGTCACCCAGCGGCAGCGGCAGCTCGGGCTGCTGCGGTGTGTGGGTGCCACGGGTCAGCAGGTCCGGCGCTCGTTGATCGCCGAGGCCGCCCTCGGCGGGGTCATCGGTTCGGTGCTCGGGCTCGCGCTCGGGGTCGGGGTGGGAGCGGTGGCCATGTCGGTCGTCGGCATCGCGCTGGGCAGTCTCAGCGTCCCGCCGATCGGCCTCGCGGTGGTGCTGCTGCTGGGGGTGCTGGTCACCGTGCTGGCGGCGGCGGTCCCGGCGTCCCGCGCCATGCGGGTGACACCCCTGGCGGCGCTGAGCCCGGTGCCCACGGCGGCGGAGGACCGCCGGACCGGGCGGCTGCGGCTGACCATCGGCGGTGCGCTCGTCCTGGGCGGCGGTGCGGCCCTCGCGGCCGGTGTGGTGCTGCCGTCGCTGCTGGTGGCGGTGGGCGGCGGGATGCTGTCGGCGGCCGGACTGCTGTTGCTGCTGCGCTCGGTGCTGCCGGCGGTGCTGCGGATGATCGGCGGGTCGGCCCGGCTCGGAGGGGTGCCGGGCCGGCTCGCCGCCGCCAACGCGCTGCGCCACCCGGGGCGGTCGGCGGCCACCAGCACCGCACTGGTGGTGGCGGTCGGACTGATCGTGACGCTGCAGGTGGCCGCCGCGTCCGCACAGGCCAGCCTGACCACCGCGCTCACCGACCGCTACCCGCTGGACGTCAGCATCGCCCAGGTCGGTAACGAAACCGCCGCGCTGCCGGCCGGTCTCGTCGGCCAGGTCGACGCGGTCGACGGGATCTCTGCGGTGGCCGTGCCGGGCACCTCGGCCGAGATCGTCGCCGCCGGGCAGGATTTCCCACTGACCGTGCTCGGCACCCCGGTCGGAGCCGAGCGGCTGCTGCGGTCGGCACCGCCGGCCACCGGCGAGATCGCCCTGCCCGGCTGGGTCGTCGGATCCGCGGAGCTGTCCACCGGTGACCCGGTGACCGTGACGGTCGGCGGTACGTCGGTGACGCTGCGGCTGGCCGACAACAGCCTGGCCAACAACATGGACAACGCCGCGGTCGTCACCGCCGGGGATCTCGCGCTGCTGGACCCGGCGGCGGCCCCGCGCGCGATCTGGGGGGCGCTGGCCGACATCGACGACGCCGACACCGTCATCGCGCAGCTCAAGCCGCTGCTGGTCAACGACGACGCCCTGATGCTGACCGGCGCCGCCGTCGAGCACGCCGCCCTCGCCGAGGGCCTGGACACCGTCCTGCTGGTGGTGCTGGCCCTGCTCGCCGTGGCCGCGGTCATCGCGGTCGTCGGGATCGGCAACACGCTCGGACTGTCCGTGGTGGAGCGGACCCGGGAGTCGGCGCTGCTGCGGGCGCTGGGGCTGCGCCGCGGTCAGCTGCGGCTGACCATCGCCATCGAGGCCGCCCTGCTGGCCGCGGTCGGTGCGGTCGCCGGCGTCCTGGCGGGGATCGGCTAC
>JBQGEH010000695.1:0-9040 GCA_052039515.1 Nakamurella sp.
TCACCGACCACTGTACGGCACCGGCACGCTCGGGACCAACCCGGCGGACTTGCGCGGGCACGGGGCATCCGTCAGGGGGCGACGACCACCGTCGCCGGGTCGGGCACCGCGATGTCCAGCGGGGCGTCGAAGTCGGAGAACGCGGCGACGGTCTGGATGAGCTCGGTGCCGGCGTCCAGCGTCTGCTCCGCCCGCACCAGCCGTCCCTGCCCGTCGATCCAGTACTCGCACGGCACCTCGGTGATCCCCTGGGCGACGACCGCCTCCAGCGAGGCGCGGGTGGTGTCGTCGATGTCGACCCGGTCGAGCTGGGTGAGGTCCAGGGTCAGCGTGTACTTCTCGGTCTCGACCCCGTCGACGGTGTCCGGCCCTTCCGCGACGGTGTCCCGGGCCAGCGTCAGGAACGTGACGTACTGGCTGACCGAGGCGCTGTTGATGGAGTCGGCGAGCGACCCGTAGAGCTCCGACAGGGTCGGATCGGTGGTGTCCGGGGTGATCTCCACCCAGGTGTTGCCGTACTGCTCGCCGATGACACCCCCGACGAAGAAGCGGTCGTCGACCAGCAGGATGGGCAGCTTCTCCCCGCCGCCGCCGACCCCCGGCAGCGTCACCTCCATCGACAGGGCGGTCACCTGCGAGCCCTCGGTGAGCTGCCCGAAGGTGGCCAGTGGCTGGTCGCCCGACAGCCCCCCGCCCTGCACGCTGATCGTGCCCGTCAGCGAGGTGGTGGTGGCGAAGCCGGCGATCATCCGCCCGACCAGCTCGGCGGCGACCGGGTCGGTCCCGCCGGTGCTCTCCGACGACTGCGACGTCGCGGCGCTGCTGCCGGACGACGAGGTGGAGGTGGACCGCCCGGTCGACGACGAGCTGGAACCCGTCGTGGGGGTAGCGGTGGTGACCGTCGGGTCGGCGATGGTGCGCGAGGCGGTGGTCAGCGTGGTCGCCGGGGAGGCCGTGCCGACCTCCGTGCCGCCGCAGGCGGCGACGGTCAGCAGGATGGTCGCGGCGAGCGCGACGGGGAGCGTCTTCACGGTGGTCCTCGTCAGCTGGGGCACATCCGGTGCGCGGCGGACCCGCCACACGGGCGGATGCCCCCACGCTAACCGTCCGCACCGACGGACCGTCCCGGGCCCGGAACGTCGACACCCCGGCGCACACCTGGCAGGTGCGTCGGGGGTGTCGGGGTGGTGCGGGTGTCCGGTCCTGACCGTGACCGGACGACGGGATCAGACCGTCGGATCAGACGGCGGGCGCCTCGTCCAGCATGTTGCGGGTGACGGTCGTGTCGACCGGGATGCCCGGGCCCATGGTGGTGGTGAAGAAGATCTTCTTCAGGTAGCGGCCCTTGGAGGTGGCCGGCTTGGACCGGAGCACCTCGTCGAGCGCGGCGGCGTAGTTCTGGACCAGCTGCTCGGGGGTGAAGGACACCTTCCCGATCACCAGGTGCAGGTTGGCCGCCTTGTCCACGCGGAAGTTGACCTTGCCGCCCTTGATCTCGTTGACGGCCTTGGTGACGTCGGCGGTGACGGTGCCGGTCTTCGGGTTCGGCATCAGGCCGCGCGGCCCCAGGACGCGCGCGATGCGACCGATCTTGGCCATCTGGTCGGGGGTGGCGACGGCGGCGTCGAACTCGAGCCAGCCACCCTGGATGCGGGCGATGAGGTCGTCGCTGCCGACGACGTCGGCACCGGCGGCGAGCGCCTCCTCGGCCTTGTCACCGACGGCGAACACGATCACGCGGCTGACCTTGCCGGTGCCGTTGGGCAGGTTGACGGTGCCGCGCACCATCTGGTCGGCCTTGCGGGGGTCGACGCCCAGGACGAGGGCGACCTCGACGGTGGCGTCGTACTTGGTGTTCGACGTCTGCTGGGCCAGCTTGACGGCCTCCAGCGGGGTGTACTGCTTCGTCTTGTCGACGAGTTCGGCGGCCTTGCGGTATGCCTTGCTGCGCTTCATGAGCTCTCCTCGAGCGGAATGGGAGGTTGTGGGTGACGGGCCGGCGCAGGCCCTACCACCACCACGACCGGACGGCCGTGGCGTCGCGGCACCGGCGGTGCCGCCGGGGTGATCAGTCCTTGACCGTGATGCCCATGGAACGGGCGGTGCCGGCGATGATCTTGACGGCCTGCTCCACGTCGTTGGCGTTGAGGTCGACCTGCTTGATGGTGGCGATCTCGCGCAGCTGGTCGGTGGTCACGGTGGCGACCTTGGCCGAGTGCGGCGTGGCGGAGCCCTTGTCGACACCGGCGGCCTTGAGCAGCAGCCGGGCGGCCGGCGGGGTCTTCAGCTCGAACGAGAACGTCCGGTCCTCGAAGATCGAGATCTCGACCGGGACGACCTCGCCGCGCTGGGTCTCCGTGGCGGCGTTGTAGGCCTTGCAGAACTCCATGATGTTGACGCCGTGCTGGCCCAGGGCCGGACCGATCGGCGGCGCCGGGTTGGCCATACCGGCCTTGATCTGCAGCTTGACGATCGCCGCAAGCTTCTTCTTCTTGGGAGGCATTGCTGTCTTTCTTCTTCCTGGGGTGGGTTCCCGGTGGTCTCACCGGGACTTCCGACCGGGCCGCTGCCAGGGCGGCCGGCCGGCGGTCAGAGTTTCGAGACCTGCGAGAACGCCAGCTCGACCGGGGTCTCGCGTCCGAAGATGGACACCAGGACCTTCAGCTTCTGCTGGTCGGCGTTGATCTCGTTGATGGTGGCCGGCAGCGTGGCGAACGGGCCGTCCATGACGGTGACCGACTCGCCGACGGAGTAGTCGACCTCGGTGCGGGCCGGGGCGCGGCCGGCGGTGCTGGCCTTCTCGGCGGTCTTCTTCGGGGCGGCCGGGGCCAGGATCTTCACCACGTCGTCCAGCGAGAGCGGCGACGGGCGCGAGTTGGCGCCGACGAAGCCGGTGACGCCCGGGGTGTTGCGGACGGCCGACCAGGACCCGTCGGTCAGCTCCATGCGGACCAGGATGTACCCGGGGTACACCCGGCGCTGGACCTTCTTGGGCTGGCCGTTCTTGATCTCGGTGACTTCCTCCTCCGGCACCTCGATCTGGAAGATGTAGTCCTCCATGTCGAGGGTCTTGATCCGGTTCTCGAGGTTGGCCTTCACCTTCTTCTCGTAACCGGAGTAGGAGTGCACGACGAACCAGTGGCCCGGGGCGCGGCTGAGCGCCGAGCGCATCTCGGTGGCCGGGTCCACGTCCGGCTCCGCGTCCGCGTCGTCGGCGACGGTGTCGCCGTCGGTGGCCTCGGCGGGGGTCTCGTCGGCGGCCGCGAACGGATCGGCGGCGGTGTCCGCGTCGGACTGCTCGGACGAGGCGGCGTAGTCCTCGATGAAGGGGTCGATGTCAGCGGCGGTCGGCGACAGGTCGAAGGGGTTGTCGAGACCGGTGTACCCCGTCGAGTCGTCGTCGGCTCGCGAACGCTCGCTTGCGAACGGATCGTTGTCGGACACGGTGCTCACTCTCTTCCGTACTGCTGGTCCGGTCGTGGTGCTGACCGGCACTGCTGTGGATCATGCTTCGGACACTGCTGCACGTCGGTTCCCGGACCGCCGTGGCCGGACGCCGTCCGGTGACGGACACTCCCCCGACTCCGGCCACCGGACCGGCCCACCGGGGCGGGCCCGGCTCAGCCCAGGACGTTGCCGACGATCAGGTGGAACAGCACGTCCAGCCCGGAGACCAGCGCGACCATCACCACCAGGAAGACGATGACCACCACGGTGTAGGTGATCATCTGCTTGCGGCTGGGCCAGATGACCTTGCGGAGCTCGGCGACGACCTCGCGGAGGAACCGGCTGAGCCGCGCGAACAGACCTTCCTTGTCCTTCACGTCCCGCGCCCGGGTCGGCGCGTCCTTCTTCGCCGAGACCGCGGCCGGGCTGCTGCCCCGCCGTCCCCGGCTGCCGCCACCGACACCGGCGCCGACCAACTCGTCGCTCTCGACCCGCTCCGCGTCCTTCTCGCCCGCGCGCTCGGCCTCCTCGGCGGCGGCGGTGCCGTCGGCCGCGTCGTCGGAGGCACCCGACGGCAGGCCGGCGGACTCCTCGGCGGCCTCGAGCTCGGCCTCGACCTCGAGGGCGTCGGGAGCGGTCGTCTCGGGATCGTGCAGGACGTCCTCGTCGCGCGCCGGCTGGTCCGCGGCCCGGGGGGCCGAGGCGTCGGACGGAGTGCCGTCAGCGCCCGGTGCGCGGTTCTCGTCGTCGGAGAACCCGTCGCGGTCCTTGCTCACTCGGTCCCTCGTCTTCTGCTCTGCGGGCGCTGCGGTGCGCGGATCCGCGCGAGCCCGGCCCCCTCGGCGGGACCAGAGCAGGGGTGACAGGACTTGAACCTGCAACCTACGGTTTTGGAGACCGTTGCTCTACCACTTGAGCTACACCCCTCCGGTGCGGTTCCGACCGTCCCGCACTCCCCCGGCGGACCGGAGCGAGCGGGATCATCGGATCCACACCGAACCGGGGCGCCACCGTCACCCACCCGCGAACGGGCACGTGGGGTCACACCCCGGACAACCCAGTGTAGGCCACCGACGACGGATGGCCTAAACGGACAGCTTCTCCCGTCCTCGGCCACCGACGACGGACCGCCTCAACGGACAGCTTCTCTCGTCCTCGGCCACCGACGACGGATGGCCTCAACGGACAGCTCCCCGGGCACAGGCCGTCCACGGGGGACGGCATCCGGCCGGTCAGGCCAGGGCCACCACGGCCCGCGCCTTGCCGAGCACCGTCTGGCCCTCGAACGTCGCGGTGACGTCGACCCGGGCCGTGCGCGCCTCGGCGTCCAGCGCCCCCACCACCGCGGTGATCTCCAGCAGCGCGCCCTCGTCGTCGTCGGGGACGACCACGGGGCGGGTGAAGCGCACGCCGTACTCCCGCACCGCGGCCGGGTCGCCGACCCAGTCGGTGAGGATCCGGGCCGACAGCGCCATCGTCAGCATCCCGTGCACGATCACCCCGGGCAGCCCGACGGAGGTGGCGACCCGCTCGTTCCAGTGGATGGGGTTGAAGTCCCCCGACGCGCCGGCGTAGCGCACCAGCTGCGCACGGGGCACCCGCAGCGACAGCGGCGGCAGGGCGGTGCCCACCTCGACGTCGCCGAAGGCGACACCGGGGGCGGTCACGCGGCGGCCCGTGAGACGAGCGTGCCGTAGGCGGTGGCGACAGCGGCCCCGTCGGCGTCGACGACCTCGGTTCGGACACCGATCACGTCGTTGCCGGCCAGCAGCTTGATCGAGTCGACGTGCACGGTGGAGTGCAGGACGTCACCGGCGACGACCGGGCGGTGGTGCACGAAGCGCTGGTCCAGGTGCACGACGCGGGAGAAGTCCAGGCCCAGCGCCGGGTCGAACATCACCCGGTCCTGCGCGCGGGCGACGACGGCGATCAGGAACGTCGGGGGCGCAACGACGTCAGGGTGGCCCGCTGCGCGCGCGGCCACCCTGTCGACGTACATCGAATTGTCATCGCCGATCGCCGAGGCGAACTGACGGATGCTCTCGCGGCCCACATCGTAGGGCTCGTCGAACGGGAAGCTCCGGCCGACGAAAGCCCGGTCCATGGCCACGGACGGACTACCGGGTCTCTTTGTGGTTCCGGTGGACGCCGCAGTTCGGGCAGAACTTCTTGATCTCGAGGCGATCGGGATCGTTGCGGCGGTTCTTCTTGGTGATGTAGTTGCGGTGCTTGCACTCCTCGCACGCCAAGGTGATCTTGGGGCGGATGTCAGTCGATTTCGCGGCCACTGCCGTCGGCCTCTTTCTGCTTCTCGTACGGGCGGCACGGAAGATCCGCACCGGCTGTGTGGTGAGCGGTCCGGACCGGGGAGCCGGTCCTGGCCTGTGGGTAGCGGTGGCCGGACTTGAACCGGCGACCTAACGATTATGAGCCGTTTGCTCTGCCAGCTGAGCTACACCGCCACAGATGTGCGCACGGAGGGAACCGTACTCACGAAAGAACGGCCGCAGACGGAGAACCATTCCCGTTCCCGGGTGGTCCCAGCCCACGGCCGCGTCCTCCGAGCCCCCTTACGGAATCGAACCGTAGACCTTCTCCTTACCATGGAGACGCTCTGCCGACTGAGCTAAGGGGGCCTGTCCTGGTGGTGCTACCCCTCGTGGTGACGGGGCTTTCGGCGTTCCGGCCCCGCGTGCGGAGCCTCGACCACTGTACATGAGGCGGTGCCGGGAACCGAAATCGCCGGTCAGGGCGCTGCTTCCGGCCGCCTGCGTCAGCCGACGACCCGCAGCACCGGCAGGTCGACGTCGTTGGTGCCGCGTTCGGTCCGGGACTCCAGCCACGCCTCGAAGCGGTCCACCGGCTGCGGTCGGCTGAGCAGGAAGCCCTGGATGCCGTCGCACTGCATGGAACGCAGCACGACCCGGGACGCGTCCTCCTCGACCCCCTCGGCGATGACCTTCAGGCCCAGCGAGTGCCCCAGGTCGATGATCGACTGCACGATGGCCAGATCCCCCAGCGCGGTCGACATGCCCAGGACGAACGAGCGGTCGATCTTGATCTCGTCGATCGGCAGCCGGCGCAGGTAGGCCAGCGACGAGTAGCCGGTCCCGAAATCGTCGACCGACAGCATGATGCCCATCGAGTGCAGGGCGTCCAGGATCGGCATGGCCGTCTCGGGGTCGGTCATCACGTTGGACTCGGTGAGCTCGAAGGTGAGCAGCTCGGCGGGCACCTGGTGGCGCTCCAGCGCGGCCCCCACCCGCTCCGGGAAGTGCTTCCCGGTCAGATTGCGCATCGACAGGTTGACCGCGACGCTGATCCGCAGCCCGCGGTCGAGCCAGCGGCGGATCTGCGCGAGCACGATCTCCAGGACGTGGTTGAGCAGGATGTCGATCGATCCGGTCGCCTCGATGGCCTTGACGAACTCCCCCGGCGTGACCATCCCGAACTCGGGGTGCACCCACCGGACGAGCGCCTCGACCCCGCGCAGCTGGTTGTCCTCCAGGCTGACCTTGGGCTGGTAGTGGACGACGATGTGCCCCTGGTCGACCGCGCCACGGAACTGGGTGACCAGCTGGAAACGCCGCCGGTAGACCTCGCCCATCGTGGTGCGGAAGATCTCGAAGCGCTCGTGCCGGCTGCGGCTGGCCAGCAGGGCCATCTCCGCGCGCTGCAGCAGCGCGGCCGCGTCCGGGTGGTCGAGCGAGTGCTCGTCGGCGACGACGGCGATGCCGGCGTGCGGCTCGACCTCGACGTCGACGCCGGCGAGGCTGTAGGACGGGCTGATCCGGCCCAGGATGGCGGCGACCTCGGCGGCCAGCTCGGGCTCGCTCATCGGCTCGAGCAGGATCGCGAACAGGTCGGACTCCAGGCGCGCCACGGGGCGTTCCCCGGCCTGCAGGATCCGCTGACCGGCCTGGATGAGCAGTTCCTCGCCGTGCCGGTGCCCGAGGGCGTTGTTGACCTGGGACAAGGTGTCCAGCTGGACGAGGGCGAGCGCCCCGAGCGCGTCGGCGGCCAGCAGTTCCTCGGCGTCCACGGTCAGCCCGGCCCGGCTGCGCAGCCCGGTGACGGAGTCGCGGTAGGCCTCGTGACGCAGGTTGGCCAGCAGCTGGACGTTCTCCAGGGCGGTGCCCATGTGCACGCTGAGCGTGCCGAGGAACTCCGCATCCTCCTCGGTGAACTCGCCCCAGCGGCTGAGCCGGTCACGCACCTCGACGTAGCCGCGGACCTGGTGCGACGCGGTCAGCGCGACGATCATGACGGCCTTCGCGCCGCGGGCACGCAGCGCGGCCAGCACCGCGGGGTCGGTGTCCTTGTCCACCGAGGCGCGGACCACCCCGTGGGTGCCGGCCAGCGCGAGCAGGTGGTCGTCGACGTCGAGGGGCGCCACTCCGACCTGACCCTGCAGGTCGACGGCCAGCCCGACCAGTTTGGTCGCGCCCGACGCGGGGGCGGTCGGTTCGCCGGTGAAGTCGGCCACGTCCTCGAGGTAGAGCACGGCGGTGGCGGCGTTGTTGTGCGCGCGCACCATCTCCATCATCTCGGGCCAGCGGGTGTTGTCGGCCTGGGTGACACCCACGCTGCGGATGAAGGTGTAGAGCTGGTTGAGGTTGGCGTGCCGGCTCATCATCGACCGGAAGGCCAGGTAGATGAGGGTGGCGAAGGCCATCAGCGCGGAGGCGAGGTACGGCCCGGCGCCGCCGAGGTCCCACAACAGGTACTCGACCAGCGCGAAGACGATGACGAAGACCGCGCCGCCGCTGGAGCGGGCGATGACCTTCCACACCGGCTCCACGGGGCCGAGCAGGCGGTAGGCCAGCCCCACGATGGACGGGCTGGCCATGGTGCCGGCGAGGACACCGGCCGCGACGACCAGCGGCCATCCGGTCTCGCCCGGCCCGAGGCGGGTGAGCGCCCCCAGGGCGAGCATCGCGGTCAACGCGACGCCGGTGTCGGCGAGTACCAGCGCCAGGTTGAGCACCGAGTGCGGCCAGTCGTCCTTCCGCAGGACGTACACCGAGACCCCGACCAGCAGTTGCGCGCCCAGCACCAGGTACCACGGGAGCAGCAGGAACCCGATGACGAGCGGGAACTCGAGCAGCGCCACGATCATGGTCTCGGTGCGGAACTCGATCCGCAGCGGGACCAGCTCGCAGAACACGAGGATGCCGACGAGCAGGGCGGTCAGCGCCGCGATCGACCAGATCCCGGGCGCTCCCGGCGGTTCGAGCCGGCCGTTGTGGGTGACGATGAGGGTGTAGATCGGCACGCAGGCGGCGAACACCAGCGCGGTGGTCGCCGGGAACACCTGGTGGGGGCGCCAGGTACGGCGGACCGGTGACCCGTCGGCGAGCTGGCTCATGCGGTCCGTCCGGGGTGGGCGCAGCGCCGCTGCGGGCGCGCGCGCAGGGGACGGATCGACATTCACGGAGCGTAACGTTTCGTCGCGTTCAAGGGAATCTTCTGCCACAAACCCGACATGGACCACCCGGCGGCGTGGAGCCGAACGAGTGAGTGAGCCCAGTCTGCGCGCGTCGACTGACACTTCGACGACCGACAGGGCGGGTGCAGTCAGGCATCAGGGTAT
>JBQGEH010000696.1:0-3675 GCA_052039515.1 Nakamurella sp.
GCCGCGCTCGCCGTTCCCGGCGGGTCGCGCGGACCCGCCGGGCCGACGGCTCAGACCGTCGGGGACGCGGCGACCACGCCCGCGGCGCGCCGCTCCTGCGCCTGCCGGTACAGGCTCCCGGCCTTGTACGACGAACGCACCAGCGGACCGCTCATGACGCCCGAGAAGCCCATGTCCAGGGCCTCGTCCCGCAGCTCGACGAACTCCTGCGGCTTGACCCAGCGGTCGATCGGGTGGTGCCGGGGGCTGGGCCGCAGGTACTGCGTAATGGTCACGAGGTCACAGCCGGCCTCGACCAGGTCCCGCAGCGCCTCGGTGATCTCCTCGCGGGTCTCTCCCATGCCCAGGATCAGGTTGGACTTGGTGATCATCCCCGCCTCGCGGGCCATGGTGATGACGTCCAGCGAACGCTCGTACCGGAACGCCGGCCGGATGCGCTTGAAGATCCGCGGCACGGTCTCCAGGTTGTGCGCGAACACCTCGGGCGCCGCGTCGAACACCTGCTGCAGCAGGTGCCGGTGCCCGGAGAAGTCGGGGGTGAGGATCTCCACCCCCGTCTTCGGGGCCAGCTCGTGGACCTTGCGGATGGTCTCCGCGTACAGCCACGCACCCTCGTCCTCGAGGTCGTCCCGGGTGACGCCGGTGATCGTGGCGTAGTTGAGGTCCATGGTGGCGATCGACTCGGCCACCCGCCGCGGCTCGTCCCGGTCCAACTCACCGGGCTTGCCGGTGTCGATGAGACAGAAGTCGCAGCGGCGGGTGCACTGGTCGCCGCCGATGAGGAAGGTCGCTTCGCGATCCTCCCAGCACTCGTAGATGTTGGGGCACCCCGCCTCCTGGCACACCGTGTGCAGTCCCTCGCGCTTCACGAGGGACTGCATCTGGGTGTATTCAGGCCCGGTCTTCATCCGGGTCTTGATCCACTCCGGCTTCTTCTCGATCGGCGTCTGTGCGTTGCGCACCTCGAGCCGGAGGAGCTTCTTGCCATCGGGGGCGAGGGTCACGAGTTCAGTCCTTGGTCACGTTCTTGGCAGCGTCGGCGACGTGGTCGACGGCGCTCTTGGCATCGGACTTGGCGTCCTTCAGTTCGCTCTTGGCGTCGGAAGCCTTGTCCTTGAGGTCGCCCTTGGTGTCGGCGGCCTTGTCCTTCAGGTCGGCCTTGGCGTCGGCCGCGGCCCCCTTGGCCTGGTCCGCGGCGTCCTTGGCGGTCGACTTGGCGTCGGCGGCCGCGGACTTCGCCTGGTCCTTCACGTCCTGGGCCTTGTCGGCCAGGTCGTCCGTGGCGTCGGCGACGGCACCCTTGGCCTTGTCGACCGCGTCACCGAGGTCGTCCGCCACGTCGGCGGCCTTGTCCTTGACGTCCTCGACGACCGAGGACACCTTGTCGGCAGCCTTCTCGGCGACGTCCTTGGCCTTGTCCACGCCGTCGGCGACCGCGCTCTTGACGGTCGCGGCCGCCTCCTGCGCCGGGCTGCCCTGCTTCGGGGTGGCGGCCACGTCGGTCGGGTTGCCGCGGGCCGGCTGGGTCGGCTGCGCGGTCAGCTTCTTGACCAGCACCGCCACGCCCGCGGCGATGACGCTGATCAGCAGGATGTTGCGCAGCGTGTGGGTCTTCGGGGCAACGCCGTCGCCGGCCTGGTGCAGCTTCTTGGCGGCGGTCTTGCGCAGCTTGTACTCGCTCGAGGCGGCCAACGCGGTCGCCTTCGCCAGCGCGGTGGCCTCGGCCTTCTTCGCCTTCTTCGACGCCCGGCCCTTGGCCTTCTTTGCCTGCTTCTCGGCGACCTTGCGCGCCTCGGCGGCGGACTTCTCGGCGGTCTTGCGGGCCTGCTTGGCGGACTTGGCGGCGGCCTTGCGGGCGCGCTTGCTCAGCGTCTTGGCGTTGTCCTGCAGGGTGTCCGAGGCCTTGGCGACCAGCGGGGCGACCGCGGCACCGGCGCCGGCGGCGAGCTCGGCGGCCTTCCCCGACACCGTCTTGGCGACGTCGTGGCCCAGCTCGGCGACCCGGTCGAACACGTCGTGGCTCACGTCGGAGACTTTGCCGGCGACGTCGTGGCCCTTGTCGGAGAGCCGGCCGGCGACGTCGTGGCCGACCTCGGTGACCTTGTCCGCCACGTGATCCGCCCGGGCGTTCAACTCGGTTCCAACGGTCTTTGCCATGCTGTTCCCCTCACGAAGGTCGATACACCGTGACGCTGTCTGCCCCGGTGTGGGACTGGAATCTGGCTGGTCCCAGTACCGGCGATCGGCACTGTACCCATCCAGTCTCGCAGGAGACTTGCCCGCCGTCGTCACGAGCTACGCAGTGCCGGAGCCAGCGCCCACTGGACGCCGTCGGCCGTCGGAGCCGGCGTCGCGACGGCGGTCCGGGGCGTCAGGACGACCGGGAGCGCGCCGTCCAGGGCGGCGGTGAGGTGACGCAGCAGGACCGGGGTCGCCTCGTCCACCGTGACCCGGCGGCCCAGCTCGACGCTGAGGGAGGTGACGCCCGCGTCGGCGATGCCGCAGGGGGTGATGCGTTCGAAGGCGGCCAAATCGGGGTCGCAGTTCAGCGACAGCCCGTGGCTGGTGACGCCCTTCGCCACCCGGACGCCGAGGGCGGCGACCTTGCGCTCGGGACGGCCGTCGCCGGCGGCGAACCAGACGCCGCTGCGACCGGGCACCCGGATCGGGTCCAGGCCGAAGTCCTCGCAGGTCGCCATGATCGCCTGCTCGAGCATCCGGACGTAGGCCACGACGAACATCGCCTCCGCCAACCGGACGATCGGGTAGGCGACCAGCTGGCCGGGGCCGTGATAGGTGATGCTGCCGCCGCGGTCGACGTCGATCACGGGGGTGCCGTTGACCGGCCGGTCGATCGGGTTGGTCCGTCGGCCGGCGGTGTAGACGGGCGGGTGTTCGAGGACGATCACCGTGTCCGGACCGGTGCCGGCCACGACCGCGTCGGCGATGCGCCGCTGCAGGTCCCACGCCTGCTGGTACTCGACCAGCCCCGGGGTGAGGATCTCGAGGGGCTCCCTGCTCTGACGCATGGCGAAGAGCCTACGCCTGTCGAGGGTGCGCTGCATAGACACCGATGTCCTGCATATCGACCCATCAGCGTGTGGACAACCCCGTCGCGACCGCGTGCGGCGGCCCTACGTTCAGCCCATGACCCTCCAGACCGGTGCCGACGTCGGCCCCTACGTCGTCCTGGGACCCGCCCGCCGGGAGGCCCGGCACGCCCGCGACGACGGTCCCCGCCGGCCGCCCCGGGTGTGGCGGGCCGAGCCGTTCGGCGGCGGTGATCCGGTCGCACTGCTCAGCACCGGGTTCGACGCCCGTACCGACGATCCGGCGGAGTCGGCGGCCCGGGACGCGGCCGGCGCCCTGCTGCGCCGGGAGTGGGCGCTGACCGGCTCCGTACGGCACCCGCATCTCGTCGGTGCGCTCGACCTGCTGGAAGGGGAAGCCCTGCGCCCCCCGACGCTCGGCCACCCGGACGACGACCAGCCGGCCGTCGACCCCGGCCCGGTGCTGGTCACCGCCTGGGCCGAGGGCGGGTCGCTCGCCGCGATGCTGCGGACGGACACGCTGTCGCCCGGTCAGACGGTGACCGTGCTGGCGGCCGTCTGCGCGGGGCTCGCCGCCTGCCACGAGCGCGGGCTGGTGCACGGCGACGTCCAACCGGACACCGTC
>JBQGEH010000697.1:0-8490 GCA_052039515.1 Nakamurella sp.
GACGACGTCGACGGCCGCCACCGCCAACGTCAGCAGGAACGGCCACCGGCTCGCCGCCCGGACCAGCGCGATGCCGGCGGCGGCGACGGCCAGTCCGGACGCCACCACCAGCGCCACCCAGCCGAGCGGACCCGGACCGCCGCCCGGCCCGACCACCACGCACAGCGTCGCCGCGCCCAGCGCCACCGGGGCCAGCACCGCGGTCCGCAACCGGCCGAGCCGGTGCGGGCAGCCGCGCACCACGGTGGCCGCGTCGTCCCCGAGGTCCGGCAGCACGTTGGCCAGGTGCGCGCCGAACCCCAGCAGCGCACCGGCGGCGATCGCCCATCCCGGCGGCCACATCGGCTCCGGGGCGGCCGCGGTCACCACCGCCGGCAGCAGTCCGAAGCACACGACGTAAGGCACCCAGGACGCCCAGGTGCGCTTGAGCCAGACGTTGTAGAGCCAGCCGCTGCCCACCACCGCCCACAGGTGCAGGACCGCGGCCCGCGGCCCGAGCGGCATCGACAGCAGCACCACCGCGGCCAGCGCCACCAGCGCCGCCGCCCGCACGGTGCCCACCGACACCGCGCCCGCCGCCACCGGCTTGTCGGTGCGGGCCACCGCGCGGTCACGGGCGGCGTCGAGCCAGTCGTTGCTCCAGCCGATGGACAGCTGACCCGCGAGCACCGCCAGCGCGACGAGCACCACGGTGCCGGCACCCAGACCGGCACCGACGGCCAGCGCCGTGGTCAGCCCGGTCACCGCGACCGTCGGGGCGGGATGGCAGGCACCCAGCAGGCCGCGCAGCAGGCCGCCCGGCGGCGCGGCGGGGCCCGACGCGTCCGTCGATCGGGGTGCATCCGGGCCGGCCACCCGACGAGTATGCCCGGCAGATCCCGGGCACCCGTCGTCACCGGAGGTGACGGTCCGCGTGGCGACCGGGGAGCGCGGGGCCCGGCCGGGTGCCGGCACGACGGCCGCGGAGGACGACATGACGGACCGCCGACAGGCCCGTACCGACCCATCCACCCGTCCGGGGGTGACGATCCCGCGCGGCACCGACCCGGCACGGCGCCGACCAGTGGGACTATGGAACGACCACTCCGGTCGGCGGCCCGCCGTCCCGGCCACCGCCCGCCGTTCTCCGGGAAGGACCGTCCCCATCTTCAGCGCACCCGCGTCCCGGCCCGCCCCGTCCCCGGCGGTGTCCCGATGAGCGTCCCCGGGCCGCTCGTGGAGGCCGTCGAGGAGCTGCTGCAGACGGCCCTGGACCGCCTCAGCGAACCGGGCCGCACCGGCAGCCGGCGCATCGTCGCGGCCGGCGGCAAGCGGCTGCGCCCCGAGCTGGTGCTGCGCGGTGCCGCGCTGGGTGGCGGCACCGGGCCCGGGGGACTGGCCGCCGATCCGGTGCACCGCGAGGCCACCGTCGGGGCGGCCGCCGCGGTGGAGCTGCTGCACAGCGCGACGCGGCTGCACGACGACCTGCTCGACGGCTCCGACACGCGGCGGGGGGTGGTCGCGGTGCACCGGCTGGAGGGCCTGCCGACCGCGGTCATCGCCGGCGACGCGCTCATCGCGCAGAGCTGGCGGCTGATCGCCCGCTGCGACGCCGAGGACGTCGAGGATCTCGCCGACGCGCTGGCCGACATGTGCGCCGGCGAGGAGCTCGAGGCGGGGCTGTCCTTCGATCCCGGCGCCCGACCGCTGGACGTGCTGCGGGTGGCCCAGCTCAAGACCGGTGCGCTGCTCCGGGCGGCCTGCCGGATCGGCGGTCGGCGGGCCGGTCTGCCGGCCGCCCAGGTCCGGGCCATGGGGGCGTTCGGGTCCGACTTCGGGGTGGCGCTGCAGCTGGTGGACGACGTCCTGGACGTGGCGTCCGAGCCCGAGCTCCTCGGGAAGCCCTGCGGCGCCGACTTCGTCGCCGGCACGGTGACGATGCCGACGGTGTACGCGCTGACCGACGGTGCACCCACCGACGAGCTGGTGGCGTTGCTGCGCCCGGGACTGGACGACGCCGGGGCGGCCCGGGCCCGCGCGTTGGTGCTCGGCGCCGGCGGCGCCGACCGCCCCGCCGAACTCGCCCGGTCCTTCGCCCGCCGCGCCGCCAAGGCGATGGCGTCCGTCGCGGCCGCCGCCCCGGTCGCCGGACCCCCCGCCGCCGACACCGCCCGGGCGCTGGCCGCGATGCCGATGAGCTACGTGGACGCCCAGCTGCGGACCAAGGTCGTCGCCGACGCCGTGCTGGTGGCGCCGCGGCCCGCCACCGACGATCTCGCTCTGCTCGCCGGTCTGGACGGCCACGGATCGGCGGCCGGGTGAGTCCGGTGTCCCGGACGGCCCAGGTCCGCGGCTGGATCCACGGGTCGGTGCACACCGGCGCGGAGGGCGCGCTGCGCGGCGGGATCGACCAGCTCGTCAAACGCAACCTGCGGGGCGTGTGGGTGGCCGGTGGGCTGCCGTCCGGACCGTGCGTGTGGGCGGCGAACCACCACAGCTGGTGGGACTTCTTCGCCGCGGCCGCCGCTCTGCGCGCCGCCGGCCGACGCGACGTCGGGGTGCTGATGGAGGCGGCCAACGTCGGCCGGCAGGCGCTCTTCGAGTCGGTCGGGGCGATCGGCACCGACCAGTTGCGCACCGCGGTGTCGATGCTGCGCGACGGGGTGGTGCTGGTGGTCTTCCCGGAGGGGGAGCTGCGGCCCGCCGGCCCGGTGGCCACGGTGCGACCGGGCGCGCGGTGGCTCGCCGACCGGTCCGGCGCCGAGCTGCGGGCGGTGGCCACCCGGGTGCAGCTGCGTGGGCAGCAGGCCCCGGAGGCCTACCTCCGGGTGTCCGACCCCCTCGGACCCGCCGACGACCTCGCCGAGTGGCTCAGCGGATCGGTCGCGGTCCTCGACGCCGAGCTCGCCGCCGCCGACCCGATGCGACCGCTGCCCGGCTACCGCCCGGCCGTCCGGGGTGTCCGCAGCTGGAACGAGCGGTTCGCCGCGTTGCGGGGAACCCGGTGACCGGTCGTGCCGGGACGCTGTCGGGGCGGACCGCGGCCGCCGTGCTCGCCTTCCTCGGACTCAAGACCGCGACGGTGGCGGCCAACGCCCTCCTGTTCCCGACGTTGCGCACCGACACCGGTGCGGTGCCGCCGGCGTCGACGGCGCTGCTCGTCCCCGTCCGCGACGAGGCGCACCGGCTGCCGGCGACCCGGCCCGGACTGCTCACCGCCGGCGCGCGCGAGATCGTCTTCCTCGACGACGGTTCCACCGACGGCACCGCGGCCCTGCTGGAGCGCACGGTGCGGCGACTGCGGGACGACGGCACGCTGGCCCCGGACGTCGTTGTCCGCGTCCTCACCGGAGCGCCGCGGCCGGCCGGTTGGACCGGCAAGACGTGGGCCTGCGCCCAGCTCGCCGACGCCACCGACGCCGACCTGCTGGTGTTCTGCGACGCCGACGTCCGGCTCGGGCCGGGCGCGCTGGCCGCCGTCGCCGGCGAGCTGGCGAGGCAGTCGGCCGACGTGTTCTCGGTCTTCCCCCGGCAGCTGACCGGTACCTGGTCGGAGCGGCTGCTCACCCCGCTCATCACCGACGTCGTGCTGGCGTTCCTGCCGTTCCCGCTGCTGCGGGTGCCGGGCCGCGCGGCGGCGTCGGCGGCCACGGCCAACGGTGCGGTACTGGCGTTCTCGCGATCCGCGTACCGTCGGACGGGTGGATTTGCGGCGGTGCGCACCGAGGTCGTGGAGGACGTCGCGGTGGCCCGCCGGACCCGTCGGCTGGGTCTGCGGCTCGGACTCGCTCTCGGCGGGGACGCCGTCGCCACCCGCATGTACACCGGTCAGGCCGAGGTCGTCGCCGGTCTCGGCCGGGGGCTCACCCCGGTGGCCGGGGGCCGGCGCTGGCTGGTCGCCGCCGGGCTGGCCGGGCACCTGCTCGCCTACACCGCCCCGGTGCTGCTGATGCGGTCGCGGCGGTGGCGGCTGGCCGCGGCGCTGGGCGTCGTCGAACGCGGCCTCGTCGAGGCCAAGGCGGGTGGCCGCGACTGGGCGGCGGTGGGCCTGGTGTCCGCGTCGCCGGTCGCCGCGCTGCCGGTGGTGCGGCAGGCGCTGCGTCGTGAACAGGTGTGGAAGGGGCGTCGGTACTCGTGAACGACCTGGAGGCCGTCGCCGGCGCGTCGCCCGGCCTGCCCCGGCCGACCGGGGTGCCCGGCCTGGGTCACCTGCCCCGCTGGACCTCCGACCCGCTGCGGCTGCTGGAGGAGGGCGCGGCGCTCGGGCCGGTCTTCGACATCCGGCTGTGGCGGCAGGTCACCGTCGGATACTCCCCGGAGTGGAACCGGGCGGTCCTCGGTGACCTCGACACCTTCCACAGCAAGGGCAGTCTCAGCCAGCTGTCGCCGTACCTGTCGGCCGGGGTGGTCAGTCAGGACAACCCCGGGCACCGTGCCCGCCGGGCCGAGCTGAATCCGTCCTTCCACCGCCGCGCGGTCACCGCCGCGTTCGCCACCGATTTCTCCGACCTCATCGAGAAGGCGCTGCCCGACGGGGATTTCGATGCCGGAGCGTGGTCGTCGCAGGTGGTGCTGGCGATGCTGGACCGGGCGTTCTTCGGTGGTGCCCTCACTCCCGGGGTGCTGAAGTCCTTCGTCGCCCCGCTGGACAGTCCGATGCCGGGACCGTTGCTGCGCCGCCCGTTCCGGATCCGGACGATGAACGCCGCGCTGGACACCGTGTTCCGTGCGCCGCCCCCGGGGACGCTCGCCGAGCTGTTCGCCACCCTGGACGGCGGGGTCGAGGAGGCCCGCGTCGTCATCGCCGCGGCCTACGACACCACCGCCCACAGCCTGGCTTTCGCGTTGTGGGAGCTCGCCGGGCGGCCCGACCTCAACCACGCGGAGGCGACCCCGCAGGTCGTCGAGGAGACCCTGCGGCTGTACCCGTCGGGGTGGATCGGCAGCCGGATCGCCACCGCGGACACCGTCGTCGACGGGGTCGAGGTGCCGGCCGGTCGGATGGTGCTCTACAGCCCGTATCTCACCCACCGCAGCCCCGACCTGTGGCCGGACGCCACCCGCTTCCGCCCCGAGCGCTTCGAAGCGCCCCGCCCCGCCTGGGGGTACATCCCGTTCGCGGCGGGGGAGCGGACCTGCCTCGGTTCGGGGCTGGCCACGCTGATGCTGCGCACCGCGGTCGCCGGCTTCGCCGGCTCCGACCTGACCCGGGTGAGCGGGGACGGCGCCGTGCGCGGCGGGCTCACGCTGGCCCCGGCCGGTCCGCTGCGGCTCTGCCGGACCGGCTGAGGCGCCGGGCCCGCGGCGGGGATCAGCCCGTGGCGAGCGCCGGCCGGCGGCGCAGGCCGCTGCGCGCGGCGTCGCCGAGGACGCGACCGGCGATCGAGGCCCGGCGCCGCCGGGACACCCGGATGCGTGGCCCGAAGACCTGGTAGTCGGCCTGTTCGACCGCGGTCATGATGTCGCCGTACAGCTGGTAGGCGACCCGCACGCACCCCCGCGCCCCCGGCGCGAGCATGGCGATGCCCGGTTCGGCGCGGCGGTAGATACCGCGGGTGCGGTCGATCTCGGCGGCGAGCATGCCGCGGACGTCGTCGTCGACGATCTCGGTCGCCAGGCGCTCGCGGCTCAGCCCGAACCGTCGCAGCGACTCCTGCGGCAGGTAGATGCGGCCCAACCGCAGGTCCTCGCCGACGTCGCGGATGAAGTTGGAGATCTGGAACGCGACCCCGAGGTCCGCCGCGTACGGCGACGCCTCCTCGACGCTGGTCACGGTGCCCATCACCGGGGTGACCATCAGCCCGATGACGGCGGCGCTGCCCCACACGTATCGGTCCAGGTCGGCGTGCGTCTCGTACTCGGTGACGGTCAGGTCCATCCGCATCGACTCCAGGAACGCGGTGAACAGGGCGGGGTCGAGGTCGTACCGCTCGGCGGTGTGCAGGGCCGCCCGCACCGTCGGATGGGCGTGCACCGGGTCGGCCATGCTGTCCGAGAATTCCTGCAGGCGCTGCGCTTTTAGCTCCGGGGTGGCCTCCGGAGACGGGTCGTCGACGATGTCGTCGGCGGTCCGGGCGAAGCCGTACAGCGCGTGCACCGCCGACCGCCGCCCGGGCGGCAGGAAGCGGGTGGCCAGGAAGTAGGTCCGGCCGTGCTGCTGCGCGAGACCGCGGCTGATCCGGTAGTCCTCGCGCAGCCGCGGGTCGGTGATGCCGGCCTCGTCCAGCTCGACGTCGGGTCGCTGGCGGAGCCGGGACGTCACGCCGTGGCCCCGGTGATCCGCTCGGCGGCCAACCGGCCGGACAGCAGCACCATCGGCACACCGACCCCCGGCTGGGTGTTGGCCCCGCAGAACACCAGGTTCTCGATCGACCGGTCCAGCGTCGGGCGGCGCAGCGGACCGGTCTGGAAGAGGCTGTGGCTCGCCGAGAACGGTGCTCCGGCCGCGATGCCCATGTCGCGCCAGTCGGCCGGGGTGACCAGCCGCTCGACCTCGATGCCCGCGTCGAAGCCGGGCAGCCCGCGCTTCTCCATCGTCTCGACCATCTCGTCGCGGTAGCGCGGCCCGAGCTCGGACCAGTCCAGGTGCGCGCCGCTGACGGTGTTGGGGCAGGGGAACAGTGCGTAGTAGGTCTGCTTCCCGTCCGGGGCCAGCGTCGGGTCGGTGACGGTCGGGTTGCTGACCAGGAACGACGGGTCGCTCATCAGCTCGCCGCGCCGGATGATCTGGTCGAACGTCGACTCCCAGGCGGTGCCGAAGTCGATCGTGTGGTGCAGCAGGTCGTCGTAGCGGGTGCGGCTGCCGACGTGCAGCAGCACGCACGAGGGTGAGTAGTCCAGCCGCTTGACCGCCCGCGGCGTGTACTGCGGGTCGAGCAACTCGCGGTAGGCGATCGGCAGATCGGCGTTGACCACGACGACGTCGGCGTCGATGCGCTCCCCGTCGGCGGTGACCACCGCGCGTGCCCGGCCGCCGTGCACGTCGATGTGGGCCACCTCGGTGTCGTAGCGGAACGTCACCCCGGCGTTCTCGGCCGCGGCGGCCAGCGCCACCGGGAGCGCGTGCATGCCGCCCTTCGGGAAGTAGACGCCCTTGACGCAGTCCATGTAGGAGATGACCGAGTAGATGGCCAGCGCGTCCTGCGGAGCCAGCCCGGCGTACATGGCCTGGAAGGAGAAGATCCGTCGCAGCCGCTCGTCGGACAGGAACGAGTTGACCACGGAGGAGAGCTTGCGCAGCCCGCCCATCGCCAGCAGCCTGGCGGCCGGCGCGCCGACCAGCCCGGCCACGCCGTCCAGGTTGGCGTCGATGAACGTCGGGCGCTCGACCTCGTACATCTTCGTCAGGTAGGCCACGAAACGGCGGTAGCCGTCGACATCACCGGGCGCGCAGTGCGTCTCGATCTCGGCGGTCATCGCGTCGAAGTCGGTGTGCACGTCCAGCACCGAGCCGTCGGCGAACCGGGCGCGGTAGCCGGGGTCGACCCTGACCAGCTCCAGCCGGTCGTCGAGTGTCTCGCCGACGCAGTTCAGCGCGTCCTCGATGAGCTCGGGCATGGTGAGCACGGTCGGCCCGGTGTCGAACTGGTAGCCGTCCAGGTCGAGCCGGCCGGCGCGGCCACCGGGGACCGACGCCTTCTCCAGGACGGTGACGGAACGGCCCGCGCCGGCGAGCCGCAGCGCGGCGGACAGGCCACCCAGACCGGCACCGACGATGACCACCGAGTCGGTGCGGCCAGGAACGGTTCTCATGCTGCGACGGTACCTGGGGGCCGGCCGCATTCGGGGGTCCCGGCCGGTGTGACCACCCCGATAGTGCGACGGTCGGCCGGGCCCGCGCCGCTGGTTACTGTGGGTGGCGGGTCTCCGCCGGGGAGGCCGTGGTGGGTGGAGGACGACGAAAATGGTCGACGATCTCGTGGTGCTGGTCGATGCGGCCGGGACCCCGATCGGCGAGGAACGCAAGTCGCAGGTGCACACCGCCTTCACCCCGCTGCACCTGGCGTTCTCGGTCTACCTCTTCGACGGGGACGGCAACGTGCTGATGACCCGGCGGGCGCTGTCCAAGCTGACGTGGCCGGGGGTGTGGACCAACAGCTGCTGCGGTCACCAGAAGCTCGGCGAGGAGCCGATCCGGGGCGTCGGCCGGCGCACCCACACCGAGCTGGGGCTGTCCATCACCGACCTGCGCTGCGTGCTGCCTGACTTCGCCTACCAGGCGCGGGACGCCAGCGGCGTCTGCGAGAACGAGATCTGCCCGGTGTTCGTCGGCACCGCGGGCGAGCCGGCCCGCGATCTCAACCCCGACCGCTCCGAGGTCATGGAGCACGCCTGGGTGCCGTGGGCGTCTCTGGTCACCGCCGTCCGCAGCACGCCGTTCGCCTTTAGCCCGTGGTGCGTCGAGCAGATCGCCGCCCTGACCGCCAGCGACGACCCCCAGGTCCGCCTGGCCTGAGCGCCGCCGGGCTCGGCCGGGACCGCGCACCGTGTCCTCGGCCGCCTGCGCTGCTC
>JBQGEH010000698.1:0-4572 GCA_052039515.1 Nakamurella sp.
GTCGTCCGCCTCAGAACGCGGCGACCGACCCGGTCGCCCGCTCGGTGCGACTCAGCGCCCGCAGCAGCGGCAGCGCGCCGTGCCGCTGCACCGAGATGTCGGCGAGCAGGCCGATCACCGGCTGCGTGACCGGCACCGGGAACTCCGGGGTCGGCACACCCACGCTGACCGCGAGATCGTCGCTGTGCACGACGATCTCCATCGTGCGGGTCAGCAGGAAGTCGTCCAGCGTCAGCACCCGGTCCGCCCACGGCAGGCGGACCCGCCGGTCGGCCGACGCGGCGGGGAGCGCGGCGCCGAGCTCGTCGACCAGACCGGCCACGTCGGCGGCGAGTGCCGCCGGCCCCGCCCCGGCGGCGCGCTCCCCGTTGGTCCGGGTCGACACGTTGGCTTCGTCGTCGACGGCGGCGCCGATCCAGTCGGCGGCGGCGTAGTGCGCCGACAGCGTCTCCGGCTCGCCCGCCGGGTCGGGTGCTCCGAGGAACGCGGTGACGTGGCGGATCTGGGACGACAGGTGCCCGGCCAGCCCGGAGACCCGGAACTCGGCCAGCGCACTGGGTCCGGCCCAGTGCGCCGCCACCGCCGGGTCGGCGAGCAGCGCGGCGGCGGCCCGGGCCGCGGTCAGGAACGCCTCGCGGCGGGGGGTGGTCGGCACGGCGTCTCCCGGTCCTGTCGAGCCCGGCTCAGTAGGAGCGGGGCAGCTTCAGGCTGTGCTGGGCCACGTAGTTGAGCAGCATCTCCGCGTTCACCGGCGCGATCCGCAGCAGCCGGGCCATACCGTACAGCGGGAGCAGTCCGTACTCGGCGGTGAGTCCGTTGCCGCCGTGGGTCTGGATGGCGGCGTCCACCGCCGCCGCCGCGGCTTCGGCCGCGGCGTACTTGGCCGTGTTGGACTCGACGGCGGCGGGCCGTCCCTGGTCGTGCAGCCAGGCGGCCTTGGTCGTCATCAGCTGCGCGAGATCCAGGGCGATCCGGGCCTTCGCCAGCGGGTGCGACACCCCCTGGTGGGCGCCGATCGGACGCCCGTCCCACACGGTGCGGGTCCGCGCGTACTCGGCGGCCCGCTCGACGGCGTACCGGCCGATGCCCACACACAGCGAGGCGGCGGCAATACGTTCGGGGTTCAACCCGTCGAAGAGCGGCGCGGTCCCCGACTCCGGGGTGCCGATCATCGACGACGCCGGCACCCGCACCTCGTCGTAGAAGACGGTGAACTGCCGGTCCGGGATCTGTGCGGCCATGTCGATGCGGTGCCAGCTCAGGCCCGGGGTGTCGGTGGGCACCAGGAACATCCCGAGCCGGGCCTTCCCGGTCGCCTCGTCGACCCCGGTGCGGGCCACCGTGATGACCGCGGCCGCGGAGTCGATCCCGGAGATGTAGTACTTCGAGCCGGAGAGGACCACGTCGTCGCCGTCCCGGCGGGCCACGGTGGCCACCCGGTGGGAGTTGGAACCGGCGTCGGGTTCGGTGATGGCGAAGGCGACGACGGTGTGCCCGTCGGCCAGCCGGGTCAGCCAGGTGTCGCGCTGCTCGGGCGAGCCGTGGCGCTTGAGCACCTCGACGGCGATGGCCCCGGAGACGAGCAGCAGCAACAGCGGACAACCGGCCGCCGCGGACTCCTCGGCGACGATCGCCAACTCGGACATCCCGGCCCCACCCCCGCCGTACTCGGCCGGCACGTTGATCCCGATGAAGCCGTTGTCGGCCAGCTCCTTCCACAGCGCTTCCTGCGGGTCGCCCCGACGGCCGTGGTCGGCGTAGTCCGCGCCGCCGTAGCGGGCGGCGATCTGGTGCACCACCGCGCGCAGCTCAGCGGTCTCCGGACTCTCGGTGAAGTCGGTCATGCGTCATCCCTGCCTCGGCGGACGCGGGGGTCACCCGGGCCCGTGCGGATCGGACGGGCGGTGCGCCGACGCCGGGTGGGCGGGCCGCACCGCCCACCCCACCAGGATGCCCCCGTCGCGCCCGGTCGGCAGCGGAACGGCCCCGACCGTCCGGGACACGGGACCCGCACCGGTAGCGTGACCGCGGAAGAGGAGGCCGATGAGCACCGAGCTGACACCGTTCGACGAGGTCACCGCACCCGACGCGGCATCCGGCACGGACGTCCCGGCGGACCCGGCGCTCGGCCGGCTCACCGCGGTGGCGGGCTGGTTCGCCGCCCGCCGGTCGACCGGCGGCGCGTTCGCCCGGCCCCGGTTGATGCTGGTCGGCGACCCGGACGACGCGGCGTCGACAGTGACGCTGGCCGACCGGCACGGGATCGGTGTCACCGTGGTGTCGACCGACGGTCCGGCGCCGGACGGACCTGCCGCGGAGGCGGGGAGCGACCCGGAACCCGGGCCGGTCACCGGTGATCCGCGGACCGGTGACGTCCTCGATGGCGATGCGGCGGTGGCCGCGGTGGACGCCGGGCGGCGCGCCGCGGACCGCGAGATCGACGCCGGGGCGGATCTTCTCGTTCCCGGCCTGGCCGGCGGCGACCACGAGGTGGCACTCGGGGTGCTCATCTGCGTGCTCACCGGACTCGAGCCGGTCGCCGCCGTCACCGTCCCCGACACCGATCCGGTGGCGTGGGCGGCGGCGGTGACCGCGGTGCGCGACACCGTGTTCCGCCTGCGCGAGCGCGACAAGGACGTGCTCTCCCTGGTGGCGGCGGTCGCCGGACCCGAGATCGGCGCGCTGGCGGGTCTTCTCGCCCAGGCCGCGGTGCGCCGTACGCCGGTGCTGCTGGACGGCCTGCCGGCCACGGTGGCGGCGGTCCTCGCCCACCGCCTCGCGCCCGGGGCCGACGCGTGGTTCCTGGCCGCCGGCCCCGCCGCCGACCGGGCGGGCCGCCGGCTGCAGGGCATGCTCGGGTTGGCCGCGGTCACCGACCTGGGGACATCGGCGGCGAGCGGCGGCGGCGCGGTGCTGATCCTGCCGCTGGTGCAGGCGGCGCTGACTCTCACCGGTCCCTCGCCGGACGAGGCTCCCGCCTAGCGGAGCGGGATCAGTGCAGGCGCCAGTCCACCGGTGACGCCCCCTGTTCGGCGAGCAGCGCGTCGGTCCGGGAGAAGGGCCGCGAGCCGAAGAACCCGCGGGAGGCCGACAGCGGCGACGGGTGCACGCTGGACAGGTACGGGACCCCGCCCAGCAACGGGATCAGGGTCTGCGCGTCCCGGCCCCACAGGATGGCCACCAGCGGACCGCCCCGGGCGACCAGCGCCCGGATCGCCGCCTCGGTGAACGCCTCCCAGCCCTTGCCGCGGTGCGACGCCGGCTCCCCCGGCCGGACGGTCAGCACCCGGTTGAGCAGCAGCACGCCCTGCTCCGACCACGCCGTCAGGTCGCCGTGCGGCGCCGGTGCGACGCCCAGGTCACTGTGGAGCTCGGTGTAGATGTTGACCAGCGACCGCGGGATCGGCCGGACCTCCCGGTCGACCGAGAACGACAGTCCCACCGGGTGTCCCGGTGTCGGGTAGGGGTCCTGCCCGACGATGAGGACCTTGACGTCGGCCAGTGGCGCCTCGAAGGCCCGCAGCACCCGGTCGGGCGCCGGCAGGTAGGTCCGACCGGCGGCGACCTCGGCCCGCAGGAACTCGCCCATCCCGTGCAGCCGGTCGGCGACCGGCGCCAGGGCGGTCGCCCACCCCGGGTCGAGGGTGTCCGGCAGCACCGCGGTCACCGGAAGTGGTCCCAGCCGCCCGCGCCCGCGTACGGCGTCCCGTCGACGGTCACCCCGCTGCCCTCGGCGACCCGGCCGATCGGCTGCCACGGGTCCGGCAGGGCGGTGTCCGCCGGGAACGTCGCCACCAGCGCGTGGTCGTCGCCGCCGGTCAGCACCCAGGCCAGCGGGTCCTTGCCCAGTGCGGCCGCGACCTCGACCAGCCGCGGGTTGAGATCGACGGCGGTGGAACGGATGTCGATGGCCACCCCGGACGCCTCGGCGATGTGCCCGACGTCGGCGACCAGCCCGTCGGAGACGTCGACCATCGCGGTGGCGCCGAGAGCCGCGGCCACCGGGCCGGCCGCCAACGGGGGCTGCGGCTCGCGGTAGGCGTTCACCAGCGAGGCGGGCGAGCGGAACCCGCGGGACAGCACGGCCAGACCGCCGGCGGCCCAGCCCACCCGGCCGGCCAGCGCCAGCAGGTCACCGGGACGGGCCCCGGACCGCACCACCGGCGCGGCGCCGCGCAGGTCACCGAGCACGGTGACGGCGACGGTGAGCACCTCCGAGCGCGTCAGGTCGCCACCGACCACACCGGCCCCGACCTCGGCGGCGACCGCGTGCAGGCCGGCGCCGATGCCGAGCACCACGTCGTCCGCGGTGCCCGCCGGAACGCACAGCCCGACCACGAACCCGGTCGGCACGGCACCCATGGCGGCGATGTCGGCGACGGCGGCCAGCGCCGCCCGGCGGCCGATCTGCTCGGGGGTGGCCCAGTCGCTGCGGAAGTGCACCCCGTCGACGAGCACGTCGGTGCTGACCACCACCCGGCCGTCCGGCGCGGCGACCACCGCGGCGTCGTCACCCGGTCCGAGCAGGGTTCCGGCGGGCTGTGTCCGCCCGGCGGTGATCGCCGCAATCAG
>JBQGEH010000699.1:0-3495 GCA_052039515.1 Nakamurella sp.
CATCGACCTGCACAGTGGCTCTTTCGGCGGCGCGGTGCTCAACCCGCTGACCGAGCTGTGCCGGCTGGTGGCCGCGCTGCACGACGACGACCGGCGCATCACCGTGCCCGGCTTCTACGACGGGGTGATCGAGCCGTCCGCCGAGGAGCGGGCCGCCACCGCCGCGCTGCCCTTCGACGAGCCGGCCTGGCTCGCCGGCCCGGCGCGGTCCCGCGCCGCCGACGGCGAGGCCGGCTGGTCGACGCTCGAGCGCATCGGCAGCCGGCCCACCGCCGAGGTCAACGGCATGTGGGGTGGCTACACCGGCCCGGGCGGCAAGACCATCGTGCCCACCGACGCCACCGCCAAGCTCACCTTCCGCCTCGTCGGCCGGCAGGACCCGGCCGCCGTGATGGCCGCGGTCACCACGTTCTTCACCGACCGCGCCGCCCCCGGCGCCCGGCTCGACATCACCTGGGAGGGCGACGGTGTCCGCCCGCTGTACGTCGATCCCACCCACCCGGCGACCGTCGCGACGGCCGCCGCGCTCGGCCGCGCCTTCGACGGCAGGACCGTGCTGTTCACCCGCGAGGGCGGCTCCGGTCCCGAAGCGGAGCTCGCCGAGTCGATGGCCGCACCGCTGGTCTTCATCGGCGTGATGACCGACGGCGACCAGATCCACGCACCGAACGAGAACGCCCGGGTCGACCTGCTGCGGCGGGGCTGCGAGGCGCTGGGATTCCTCTGGGAGGAGTTGTCCGGGCTCGACCGGGACTTCACGCCGCGCTGACCGCCGACGGAGCGTGCCGGCCCGGTGACTAGGGTGGCAGGGTGCCTCCCGCCACCCGCCGGTCCGCCGGCTCCGCTGTCCGCTCCACCCCCCGGGCCACGCGCCGGCCCGCCCGCCGCTCCGGACCCGCGCTGCCCACCGCCGACTACCCGGTCCGCCGGCTGACCCTCGACAACGGTCTGCGGGTGGTGCTGTCCCCGGACCGGACCGCGGGCGTGGTCGGTGTGTCCGTGCACTACGACGTCGGGTTCCGGTCGGAGCCGGTGGGGCGCACCGGGTTCGCGCACCTCTTCGAGCACCTGATGTTCCAGGGCAGCGAATCCCTGCCCAAGCTCGAGCACTTCCGGCTCGTGCAGTCCTCCGGCGGCATCTTCAACGGCTCCACCCACACCGACTACACCGACTACTTCGAGGTGCTGCCGGCCGCGGCCCTGGAGCGCGGCCTGTTCCTGGAGGCGGACCGGATGCGGGCCCCCACCCTGACCGCGGAGAACCTGGCCAACCAGGTCGACGTGGTCAGCGAGGAGATCCGGCTCAACGTCCTCAGCCGGCCGTACGGCGGCTTCCCGTGGATCCACCTGCCGCCGGTGCTCTTCGAGACCTTCGCCAACGCGCACGACGGCTACGGCGCCTTCGAGGACCTGCGGGCCGCGACCGTGTCGGACTGCGCGGACTTCTTCGAGCGCTACTACACCCCGGCGAACGCGGTCCTCACCGTCGCCGGGGACATCGACCCCGACGAGACCGCCGACCTGGTCCGCCGGCACTTCGACGACGTCCCCGGACGTCCGGCGCCGGAACGACCCTCGTTCGCCGAGCCGTGGCCGGACGGTGTCCGCGAGGCCGACCGCGAGGACGCGCTCGCCCCGGTGCCGGCACTCGCCGTCGGCTGGCGGCTGCCCGACCCGGTCGCCGAGCTGCGCGCCTATCTCGCCACCGTGCTGCTGGGATCGGTGCTGTCGGAGGGGGAGTCGTCCCGGCTGCAGTCCGAGATCGTCGCGCGCGGCGAGCTCGCCACCGAGATGTGGGCCGGACCCGGCCTGGTCGGTGGGCCGCTGGACGCGCGCGACCCCGACGTCTTCGTGCTGGGGGCGATCCACCCGCCGCACGTCCCCTGGGACGAGGTGGTCGGCGCCGCCGACACCCAGATCGCCCGGCTCGCCGCCGACGGCCCGTCCGATGACGAGATCGCCCGCGCCGCGGCCCGTTTCGTGGTCGGGCTGTACCGCGAGAACGACAGCATCGGGGCCCGCACCCGCAGCCTCGGCGCGATGGAATTGCTGCACGGCCGGGCCGAGCTGCTCAGCGAGATCCCCGCGCTCGTCTCGGGTATCGGTGCCGAGGAGGTCGCCGCCGCGGCGGCCGCGCTGGACCCCGGGCGGCGCGCCGTGCTCCGCATCAACCCGGCAGGAGCCCGCTGATGGCCACCCGACGTACCCGGTCCGAGACCCCGGCGGCCGTCCCCGCGGGGCGTCCCTCCCGGGCGCCGCGGCGGCGCACCGCCGCCCAGATCGGCCGCACCCCGCTCGGCGCCCGGCCGGTGCCGGAGCTCGCCACGGCCGCCGGTGCCCGCTCCCCGCGCACCGTGGACACGGTGCTGGACAACGGACTGCGGGTCATCGTCGTCCGCAAACCGGGCACCCCGCTCATCGAGGCGCGGCTGCGGATCCCGTTCGGCGCGAGCCGGGTCGCCGCGCAGCTGCACAGCGCCCGCGCGGAGCTGACCGCGGCCACCCTGATGCTCGGCACCGGCAGCCGGGACCGTCGGCAGGTCGACGCCGACCTCGCCGTCGTCGGCGGTCATCTCGACGCCTCGGTGGACGCCCAGCGGCTCTCGGTGACCGGCTCGGTGCTCTCCCACGGACTGCCCACGCTGCTCGCGGTCCTCGCCGACACGCTGACCGACCCGGCGTTCCGGGCCGACGAGGTACGCGTCGAACGCGCGAGACTGCAGGAGCACCTGCTCATCTCGCTGTCCCAGCCGTCGTCGCTGGCCCGCCGCCACCTGCAGCGGCGTCGTTTCGGCGATCACGCGGCCGCCTGGGACACCCCGCTGGCCGAAGACGTCGAGGGCGTCACCCCGGCCGTGGTGCGGTCGCTGTTCCGCCGGCAGGCCGTGCCCGACGGCTCGGTGCTGGTGCTGGTCGGTGACCTCAGCCCGACCCGGGCCGTCGCCCAGGTCACCGAGGCGCTGGGGGAGTGGCGTTCCGAGCGGTCGGCCGTCCGGATGAGCGCACCGCCGCCGGTCGAGCCGGGACCGATCGCCGCGTTCGACAACCCCGGGGCGGTGCAGTCACAGGTGCGGTTGTCCGCGCCGGCGGTGGGTCGTGAGCACGAGGGCTACCCCGCCCAGCAGCTGGCCAACCTGGTCTACGGCGGCTACTTCTCCTCCCGACTGGTCGAGAACATCCGGGAGGACAAGGGTTTCACCTACAGCGCGTCCTCGTCGGTGTCGTTCTGGCCGGGCCGGGCGGCCCTCACCGTCGGCTTCGACACCACGACCGAGTCGACCGCGGCCGCGGTGTGGGAATCCCAGTACGAGCTGGGCCGGATGGCGCTCTCGCCGCCCACCGACGCCGAGGTCGAGTCGGCCCGCAACTCCGCCCTGGGCACGCTGGCCGCGTCGCTGGCGACGCAGGCCGGGTACGCCTCGATGCTCGCCCAGCTCGCCGGCTCCGGCCTGGACGGGACGGGGCTGGACCGCTACCGCGCCGGCGTGGCCGCGG
>JBQGEH010000700.1:0-1564 GCA_052039515.1 Nakamurella sp.
GCGGCGCGCCACCCGGGCGGGGGGCTCCACGGGTGGCGCAGGACATCGCGTCGGCGTCCAGTGTGCGGTGCGGAAGCTCGTTCCGCACCTGTGTGCGCGTTGCGAATATCCATGCAGGAGAAAGCCCGTCCCGCGCCGTCCCGCGGATGGTGGGCGCGATCCCGCGGATGGTGGTCGCCCGGCGGGTGGGTCAGTCGGCGAGCAGCGTCTCGAGTGCGGCGACCACCAGCGCGTGGTCCTCGGCCTGCGGCAACCCCGACACGGCGACCACCCCGACCACGCCGACCCCGGCGATCCGGATCGGGAACGCCCCGCCGTGGGCGGCGAAGCCGGCCGGGTCCACCCCCCAGTCGGCGTCCAACGCACGACCGGTCGCGGCCAGCCGACGGCCGACCAGGTAGGACGACGCCTCGAAGCGGCGCACGACGTTGATCTTGCGACGCGCCCAGGCGTCGTTGTCCGGGGTGGCTCCGCCCAGGACCGCGTGGAACAGCTCGTGACCGTTGCGTTCGATCAGCACCACCACGTCGAGGCCGCGCTCGGTGGCCCAGCCGGCCAACGTGGACCCCAGCCGCCAGGCGTCGGTGTTGTCGAAGCGGCGCAGCACGAGTCGTCGTTCGTCGTCCTCGAGGGCACGGACGAGCTCGGCGCTGTCGTCGATCGGTGTGGTCACGGCGGTCCTCCGGCAGCTGACGGGATCCCTGCACCGTAGACCGCCGGGCACGGACGCCGGGACGGGCTTACGCTCCTGCGGTGACCAGCGGCGGTCTGCCCCTGCTGCCCGACGGAGACTTCCGCCGGGTGCTCGGCGTCGTGGCCCATCCGGACGACATCGAGTACGGCACCTCCGCCGCGGTGGCCGCCTGGACCGCCCGGGGGGTCGAGGCCCGCTACCTGATGCTGACCCACGGCGAGGCCGGGATGGACGGCACCCCGCCCGCGGAGACGTCCCGCATCCGGACCGCCGAGCAGCTCGCCGCGGGACGCGCGGTGGGGGTCGGTGAGATCGCCTTCCTCGACCATCCCGACGGGGTCCTCCAGCCGTCGCTGGAGCTGCGCCGGGACATCTGCCGGTCGATCCGGCGGTTCCGTCCGGACGTCGTGCTCACCGGCACCTGGGAGGTCGAGTTCGTCGCCGGCCTCAACCAGGCCGATCACCGGGTCGCGGGACTGGCCACCCTGGACGCCGTCCGCGACGCCGGCAACCGCTGGGTGTTCCCGGAGCTGCTCGACGAGGACCTCCCGCCCTGGTCGGTGACCTGGTTCCTGGTCGGCGGGCACACCCGGCCCAACTACGCCGTGGACGTGAGTGGGCCGGCGCTGGAGGCGGGCATCGCGTCACTGGAGGAGCACCGGCAGTACCTGGCCGGCATCCCGGGACATCCGTCGCCGCGCCGGATGCTCACCGCCATCACCGGGATGCAGGGCCGCGCGGCGGGCGTCGAGGCCGCCGTGCTGTTCCGCGGGTGGAACTTCGCCGCGCCGCCCGCGCTACCCGGCCTCGACTGACCGGCGCCCCCCTCCCCAGGAACCGAACGAATGCGAGGACGCCGACCCTGCAGGG
>JBQGEH010000701.1:0-2227 GCA_052039515.1 Nakamurella sp.
TCGCGCTGCAGGCGTGCGCCCGGGCGTTGGGCACGGTCGGGGACGGGGCGCCGCGTTCACTGAGCGCGGCCCAGTTGGAAGTCGCGGTGCTCGACCGCCGGCGCACCGGTCGGACCTTCCGGCGCATCGAGGGCGCCGAACTCGAGCTGCTGCTGACCGCGGCACCCGAGGACGTGGCGCCCGTCGAGGCGGTCGAGGAGGTCACCGGGCAGCCGGTGCTGCCAGGGGTCACCGAGGTCGAGCCGGCAGTGCCGGCCGACGAGCGCGGACCGGACGACGCCCCGCCCCAGGCCTGAGCGACGGGGGCGTCGCGCCGTCGACGCGTCCGTCGCGGGTGGGTGACCTCCCGACCGGTCGGTCCATCGGACGCGATCGGTTCCGGGCACGGAACGCCCGGCGTTCACCCTCTTGGCGTCCTCGTCCGCCGCCGGTAGTGTCCGCGCTGTCCGGGTGGTGGCGCAGCTGACAGCGGCACTCCGAGCGCCCCATCCCTCGCGCGACCGGCACCGTTCGTCCCCCGGGCGGCGGCCGCGCGTCGCCGCGCCCCGCTGCCCGTCCGGAGAGGACACCATGTCCCCGCGTCCGCACGCCCACCTGTCCCGCGTCGCGGATCGGAGCCGGCACCGCCTGCTGCGCTCCGTGCTGGCCCTCGGGCTGGGCACCGCCGGGGCGGTCGTCGTCCCGGTGGTCGCGCCGGCGAAGGCCCGGGCCGCCGACCTGCAGTGCCTGGACGCGGTGCGGACCGGCTACACCTGCGAGATCCCCAGCACCGGTGACCATTTCCTGACGGTGCCCGACGGGCTCGGCGCCGTCACGGTGATCCTGTCCGGGGGCGCGGGCGCGGGGGGTACCGGCAACCAGGGCGGCCGCGGGGGCCTCGTCGTGGCCGAGGTGACCGTCAACGCGGGGGACACCCTCAACGTCGTGGTCGGCCGGCAGGCCACGGGCGCCGTCCCCGGGACGGGTTTCCGGTCCGGCGGGACCGGGGCGTCGAGCGAGTTCACCGATTCCTCCGGGGCCGGCGGCGGCGCCTCGGCCGTGGTGGTGGTCGGCGGGGAAGCGACGCCGCTGGTCGTGGCGGGCGGTGGTGGTGGCGGCGGGGGCACCTTCAACGCGGTGTCCCAGGGCGGCGACGGCGGTGACGGCGGCATCAGAGCCGCTGCGGGCGGCGGCGGTGTGTCCCCGGTCGAGGGTGGTTTCGACAAGTTCGCCGGTCAGGGTGGGTACGGCGGTGACGGCGGTTGTGTGAACGGCGCGGACAGTTGCTTCCTGGACAGCGCCCCGCCGTCGGACTCCCAGGGCGGCGACGGCGACACCGGCGAGGCCAACCTGGGCAGCGGTGGCGGTGGCGGCGGTCAGAGCGCCGTCGGTGAGTCCGCCACCCTGCTCGCGTCCGGGACGGCGGCGACGAACGCCGACGGATTCGCCCGCATCGCGCCGGCCGGGCTCTCCACCCGGGTCTCCTGCACCGGTCCCGGCTCCGAACTCGACTTCACCGTCCCGACAGCGACCGGCGCCGTCCTGGCGATCGCGGTCGGTGGTCGCGGGGGCACACCCACCCGGGCGGAGTTCTCCGGTTCCCCCGGCCGCGGCGCCATCGCGGTGGGCACGATCCCGGTGAGCGGGGGCCAGACCCTCCGGATGGTGCCGGGATGCGAAGGGTACGGGTCGTCGGTGAGTCCCGGAGCGGCCGACGGCGGCGCCGGCGGGCACTCGATCGACGGCTGGCTCGCGGTCGGTGACGACGGCGGTGGCGGGGCCGGCGCCTCGACGGTGTACGACGAGACGGGCACGGCGCTGCTGACCGCCGGTGGCGGCGGCGGGGCCGGCGGGTACAACGTCTCGGACGCGTCGGGCACCAAGGCGGTCAATTCGGCCGGCGGTGCCGGGGGTGACGCCGGACTGGGCTGGGGACAGTCCGGCGCGGGTTGGGGCGGCGCCGGCGGCGCGGGCGGCGGCGCCGGCGGCGCGGCCTACAACCCGGACGGCTCCCGCAAGTCCGACGGGGACAACGGCTCCGACGGCGACACCGACGTCTTCCTGGGTGGCGGCGGTGGCGGTGGTGGTGGCGGCGGCGCCTTCGGCGGTCAGGGCGGGGACACCGCGTCGTCGCTGGGTGGTGGCGGTGGCGGCGCCGGCAGCTCGGCCTACGACCCGTCGGTGCAGAACCCGACGGTCGGGACGGCCGCGCCCGGGACCGACCTCGGCTTCCCCACGGATGACGGCT
>JBQGEH010000702.1:0-3538 GCA_052039515.1 Nakamurella sp.
GGCCCGCCGGGCGGCCACCACCTGTCCGGGCGACGCCCCGCCCCCCCCCCCCCGCCCCGGGGGGCGAGGGGGGGGCCGCCCCCCCCCCGCCCCCCCCCCGGGGGGGGGGGGGGGCGGGGGCCCGGCCGCGCCCCCCCCCCCCCCCCCCCGGGGACCGACTCAGCCGACGGTCGGCGGCTCCGGGATCTGGTAGCCCGACGGGCCGACGTTGGCCTCGAGGGCGGCGGCCCACGATCCGTCGTCGATCATCTTGTGGATGGCGGCGTTGACCGCGTCGGTGCCCGCGGTGTCGCCCTTGCGCAGGCCGATGCCGTAGTTCTCGTCCGAGAAGCCCTTGCCGACCAGCTTCAGCTGACCCGGGTACTGGGCGGCGTAACCGGCCAGGATGACGTCGTCGGTGGTCACCGCGTCGACCGCGCCACCGACGAGCGCCTCGACGCACTCGGTGTAGGTGCCGAACTCCTGCAGGGCGACGTCGTTGGCGTAGTTGTCCTTGACCTTCTGCGCCGGGGTTGAGCCGGCGACCGAGCACAGGATCTTGCCGCTCATCGCCTCCGGCCCGGTGATGTCGGAGCCCTCGGCGACCAGCAGGTCCTGGTGGGCCACGAAGTACGGCCCGGCGAAGTTGACCTTCTCCTTGCGGGCGTCGGTGATCGAGTAGGTCGCCACGATGTAGTCGACGGTGCCGTTCTCGATCGAGGCCTCCCGCTCGGACGACTTGGTCTGCACGAACGTGATGCCCGACTCCTCGACGCCGAGCTCCTTGGCGACGTACTTGGCGACGTCGACGTCGAAACCGGTGAACGAGCCGTCCGGGTTCTGCAGGCCCAGACCCGGCTGGTCGTACTTGATGCCGATATTCAAGGTGCCGCCGGCGGCCTTCTCGACCAGTCCGGCGCCACCGGTGGCGCCGCTCTCGGACCCGGTGGCCTCGGAGACCGCGGAGCCGGCCGAGGACGTGGCGCCCTGGGCGGCGGAGGTCGCAGCGGACGTGGCCGAGCTGACCGCGGAGCCCGCATCGGTGCTGCCGCAGGCGGTCAGGGCCAGGCCGGCGGCGAGCAGGCCGGCGACGGCCGGCCCGAGCTTGCTGAGTCTCATGGTTCTCCTCTGGTTGTGCGCGCGGGACGATCCCGCTGGGTTCACGTGCAGTCGGTGAGTGACGGTGGGGGTGAGGGTCAGTGGGTGAGGATCTTGGACAGGAAGTCGCGGGCCCGCGGCGACCGGGCGTCGGTGAAGAACGCGTCCGGGGTGGCGTCCTCGACGATCTCGCCGGCGTCCATGAACACGACGCGGTCGGCGGCCTTGCGGGCGAACCCCATCTCGTGGGTCACGCAGATCATCGTCATGCCCTCGGCGGCCAGCGAGGTCATCACGTCGAGGACCTCGTTGACCATCTCGGGATCCAGCGCCGAGGTGGGCTCGTCGAACAGCATCACCTTGGGTTGCATGGCCAGCGCGCGGGCGATGGCCACCCGCTGCTGCTGGCCACCGGAGAGCTGCGCGGGCAACTTGTCCTTCTGCGAGGCGATGCCGACCCGCTCCAGCAGACCGATCGCCTTCGTCTCGGCCTCGGCCTTGTTCATCCGACGGACCTTGATCGGCCCGAGGGTCACGTTCTCCAGGATCGTCTTGTGGGCGAACAGGTTGAACGACTGGAAGACCATGCCGACGTCGGCGCGCAGACCGGCCAGCGCTTTGCCCTCGGCGGGCAGCGGCACCCCCTCGATCTCGATGCGGCCCTCGTCGATCGGCTCCAGCCGGTTGATCGCCCGGCAGAGCGTCGACTTGCCCGACCCGGACGGTCCGAGGACGACCAGCACCTGGCCCGTCGGCACCGAGAGGTTGATGTTCTTGAGCACGTGCAGCGCCCCGAAGTGCTTCTGGACGTCGTACATCCCCACCATCGGCGGGCTGGAAGCCTCGGTCACCGGTTCTCGTCTCCTCGTCTCGCGCGGATCACCGTCGGGTGCATCGGGCCGGTCCGGGCGGTCGCCGTGGGTGCCCGGCGGCGGCTTCCGGCGTACGGCCGGTGCCCGGCACCGACTCCTTCGGGTGGTAGCCGATCGCGGTGTGCCACCGCGACGTCGTCGGCGAATCCTCCCGTGGAGCTTGGCACACCGCACCTCCGGGAACCCTCCCGGACGGCCGTCCGCAACCCAGTCTTTACGCGATCTTGGCATACGGGTGACTTCCGGGCGGGTGCCGCAGCGTCCTGCCGCCGTCGGTGGACGACCGGTCACCCGGGGCGACCGCCGTAGGCTGTTCGCCGTGACCGCTGCACCCCGTACCGTCCCGGCGGCCGGAACCGCCCCCGTCCCGACGCCCGGTGACCCGTCCGCGGCCCGGACCTACCGGGTGCGCACCTACGGCTGCCAGATGAACGTGCACGACTCCGAGCGGCTGTCGGGCCTGTTGGAGACGGCCGGGCTGCGGCCGGCCCCGGAGGACGAGCCGCTCGCCGACGTCATGGTGTTCAACACCTGCGCGGTGCGGGAGAACGCCGACAACAAGCTGTACGGCAACCTCGGGATGCTGGCCTCGGCCAAGCGGACCCGGCCGGGGATGCAGATCGCCGTCGGCGGCTGCCTGGCGCAGAAGGACCGCGGCGAGATCCAGCGGCGCGCCCCCTGGGTCGACGTCGTCTTCGGTACCCACAACGTCGGGGCACTGCCGGTGCTGCTGGAGCGGTCCCGGCACAACGAACGCGCCGAGATGGAGATCCTCGAGGCGTTGGAGGTGTTCCCGTCGGCGCTGCCGGCGCGCCGCGACTCGGCACACAGTGCCTGGGTGTCGATCTCGGTGGGCTGCAACAACACCTGCACGTTCTGCATCGTGCCGAGCCTGCGCGGCCGGGAGGCCGACCGGCGGCCCGGCGACGTGCTCGCCGAGGTGCAGATGCTCGCCGCCGACGGCGTCCTCGAGGTCACCCTGCTGGGCCAGAACGTCAACTCCTACGGCGTCGAGTTCGGCGACCGGCAGGCGTTCGGGAAGCTGCTGCGGGCCTGCGGCGACATCGACGGGCTGGAGCGGGTGCGGTTCACCAGCCCCCACCCGAAGGACTTCACCGACGACGTGATCGCGGCGATGGCGGAGACGCCGGTGGTCTGCCACCAGCTGCACATGCCGTTGCAGTCGGGCTCGGACCGGGTGCTCAAGGCGATGCGCCGCTCCTACCGGCAGGAGCGCTACCTCGGCATCCTCGACCGGGTCCGGGCGGCGATGCCGGACGCCGCGGTGACCACCGACATCATCGTCGGGTTCCCCGGCGAGACCGAGGAGGACTTCCAGCAGACGCTGGACGTCGTCGCCGCCGCCGAGTTCTCCGCGAGCTACACGTTCCAGTACTCGCCGCGGCCCGGCACCCCCGCCGCGGACATGCCCGGCCAGGTGCCGCCGGAGGTCGTCCGGGAGCGCTACCAGCGGCTGCACGCGGTGAGCGAGGAGGCCGCCCTGCGGGGCAACCGGCGGCAGGTCGGCCGCACCGTCGAGGTGCTGGTCGCCGCGGGGGAGGGACGCAAGGACGCGGCGACCGACCGGC
>JBQGEH010000703.1:0-10480 GCA_052039515.1 Nakamurella sp.
CCGTCTCATCGGTCGTCGCCGGGCGGACGTCGGTGTGGGCGTTGGCGATGCCGATCCGGCGCGCGCCGGCCGCCCGCAGGGCCTGCGCCGCCCGCCCGTGGGCAACCAGCTGATGCTGGGCGCTGGTCAACGCGCCGCCCAGCAGCGTCAGCCCCGGCGCCTCCACGCCCAGGCCGTAGCCCAACGCGGAGTGGATGAACGGCGAATTCATGGTGACCCATGCATCCACCCGATCGCCGAGAGCCGCCACCGCTTCGGTGGCGAAGTCGGCGAACGCCGCCGCCGTCCCGTCGAGCAGCCAGCCGCCCTCCTCCATGACGGTCAGCGGCATGTCGTAGTGCGTCAGCGTCACCACCGGCCGGATGCCGGCCGCGACCACCGCGTCGAGGAGCCGCTGGTAGAAGGACGCGACCGGCCGTCCGGCACCGTCCCCGCTCCACGCCGACCAGGACAGCGACAGCCGGTAGGAGTCGACCCCCAGCGCGGCCAGCAGGTCGACGTCGGTCCTCCAATGGGTGTGATGGTCCGGACCCTGACGGGGGTCGGTGCCGTCGCTGATCCGTCCCGGGGCGGCGGCGAACACGTCCCAGATCGACAGCTCGGCGGCGGCGGGTTCGCGCGACTCGATCACGGTCGCGGCGGTGGTGACGCCGAAGCGGAAACCGGCGGCGACACGCTGATCGGAACCGGGTGCGGGTAGATGCATAACCATCCGTTCCATTGTGGGATGTGATGCGATCACCCGGGGTGGGGAGTCGTGCTGACGCAGGTAAACGATGTAATCTAAGCCGATCACCTTCTAACGGGTGATTCGGCTTGACCGGTCCTTCAAAAAATGGCGGACCATGCGGCGGCACTGTCGCGCTGACACAGCGTGACACGAAGGGCAGTACACGGTGGAACAGGCTCTCAGCCCCCTCCAGGACAGCATCACCCACGCGGATCCGCGTGACGTCTCCGACACCAGCGGCAGCATCCGACGTGCCGCGGTGGACCTCGTGAACGAGGGCGGCCTGTCGCACGCGACGATCCCCAACATCAGCGCCGCCGCCGGTCTCCGCGACGGGGAGTTCGCCGAGTACTACCCGTCCGTCGACGCGGTCTTCCTCGACGTCGCCGGCTCCCTGGTGTCCTCCCACACCGAGAACATCGACGCCACCATGGCCCGTCGACGGTCGCTGACCGAGTCGATGAAGCTGGCGCTCTACGCCTTCTGGGACGTCGTCGAGAAGCGCGTGGACGACCACCGCGCGACCCAGTACGTCACCCTGGCCGGCCTGCGCACCGAGACCCCCGGCGAGCAGTCCCGCTCGCTGTACGACGAGTTCCTGGTGTTCGCCGAGAACTGGCTCAACGAGGTCGAGCGCATCCACAGCATCACCTGGGAGCTGCCCGTCCGGCAGCTCGCGCGGCTGATGCTCGCCACCCTGGACGGCCTCGTGCTGGACTACGTGGTCACCCGGGACAGCGCCGGTGCCCGCAAGCTCCTCGAGGTGCTGGCCTACCACATGGCCCAGCACGGCCGCCGGGTCGCCAAGAACTACCCGCACTGACCCGATCCGTTCCGCACGGGCGGCCGGCCGGGCTCAGTCCCGGCCGGCGCCCCGGGCGACGTGGAAGGCGACCAGCGTCGCGTCGCCCGGGCCCAGGTCGCCCCACCCGTCCAGCGTGAGCACCGCCATCCCCGACGTCGGGAACCGGGTGGACAGCTCCCGGACGGCGGCCGGGTCGGTGGTCCGACCGGTCAGCCGCTGGGCCAGGCCCGGCATCCCCGGCGAGTGCCCGACGACCAGCAGCGTGCGGACGTCGTCGGACGTGCGGCGGATCTGGTCCAGCACCTCACCGGGCGACGCCTCGTAGATCTCGTCGGCGTACCGCACGGGCGCGTCGATGCCGGTGGCGGCCAGCGTCTGCCGGGTGCGCAGCGACGAGGAGCACAGCACCGCGTCGACCGGCGGCTGGTGCGCCCGCAGCCAGTGGCCGGCGGCGGCCGCGTCGATCTCGCCGCGGTCGGCCAGCGGGCGGTCGACGTCCCGGGTGCCGCCCGGGTAGTCGGCCTTGCCGTGACGCAGCAGGATGAGCGTGCGGGGGGTTGCCGCGGTGGTCATCGTCGGTCTCCTCAGTCGACCCACTCGGACCCGGTGCCGCCGTTCTTCTCCGGGACGACCCGCGGGTGCCGGGCGTCCGGAGTGGCGCGCACGCGGTTCTGGGACTGGTGCGGGGTCTCGCTGGACGTGATGACCACGATCTGGTCGCCCGGCTGGAACACCCGGACGCCGCCGGAGTCGAAGCGGTGGGACATCCCGTTGCGGATCACCGTCAGCACGATCTCACCCTGCGCGGTGAGCCGGGCCGGGGACAGCCCGACCTCGGCCGGGGTGATCTCGCGTTCCTTGATCTGCAACCCGGCGACCGGCTCGAGCAGATCCTCGATGAGCTCGCCGGCCCCCGGGGCCTGGATGGACAGGCCGAGCAGCCGGCCGGCGGACTCCGCGGTCGGGATGACCACGTCCGCGCCGGACTGCCGCAGCACCGGGATGTTCTGTTCCTCGCGGGCGGCGGCGGCGATCGTGGCGTGCGGCGCGAGGCGGCGGGCGGTCAGTGTGACCAGCACCGAGGTGTCGTCGCGGTCGGTGGCCACCACCACCTTGTGGGCGTGCTGCACCTCGGCCCGCCGCAGCACCTCCTCCCGCCGGGCGTCACCGAGGATGCCGGCGCAGCCGTCGGCGGTGGCTGCCTTGATGTTGGCGCCGTTGGTGTCGACCACGACGATCTTCTCCGTGTCATGGCCCTGGTCCTTCAGTGCCGCGACCGCCGACCGGCCCTTCATGCCGTAGCCGATGACGACGGTGTGCTTCTTCACCCGTCTCCTCCAGAGCGCGTAGCGGAACTGCTGTCGGCTGCGTTCGGTGAGGACCTCGATGGTCGTGCCGATGAGCACGATGAGGAACAGGAACCGGAGCGGGGTGACGAGCAGGATGTTGGTCAACCGGGCGGAGTCCGACACCGGGGTGATGTCGCCGTAACCCGTCGTGGACAGCGTGACGGTGGCGTAGTAGAGCGCGTCCAGCCAGGAGTCGAGCTGGTTGTCCAGGTCGCGGTACCCGCTGCGTTCGGAGTAGACGACCGTGGCGGTGACGAACAGGCAGGCCGCCGCGATCAGGATGCGGATCAGGATCGCCCGGACCGGGCCACGCACCCGTTCCGGCAGCATGATGCGCGCAGCGGTGTCCTGCGACTGCATGCGGGGGAACTTCTCTCTCGCCACGCCCGACACCCTACGACCAGGCCGTGAACTACGGCGTTCGCCGGTGCGCGGGGTCGTCGGGGTGGGAGGATCCGGGGGTCACGGGCGCCAGGCGTCCGTCGTGTGCCCGCCGTCGGGTCGCCGCCGACCCGGTGGCCGTCGCCTGCGGTGGCCGAGGGAGGGGACCCCGTGCGACGTACCGGCGCCATCGTCATGAGCCTGACCGTCTTCCTCACGTCGCTGATCGCGACGTGGTCACCGGTGCGGGCCTTCGCCGCCGACCAGGACCTGGGGGAGTTCCACCTCACCGCCCCGACCCGCATCGTCGACACCCGGATCAACCTCGGGCACACCGGGCCGCTGGCCTCCAACGAGGCGGCGGTGGTCGACCCCCGCGCCGCGGCCCCGGACCTGGTGTTCGCCAACGCCTACGTGGTCAACGTGACCGTGGTCGACCCGGTCGCGCCCGGCAACATCGAGCTGGCGCCGTGGGCCGGCCCGAACGCCGGTCCGTCCAAGTCCTCCGCGGTCAACTTCGTGGCCGGCCGGACGGTCGCCAACCTGGCCACGGCGTGGACCGACGTCCGCGACATGCGACTGGCCATGATCAATCGCAGCGTCGGACCGACCCAGGTCATCATCGACGTCCTCGGCTACTACAGCTTCGGCACCTCCGAGGTGAGCCCGGGGCTGATGGCCCCGCGGACCACGGCGTCGTTCGGTCGCGTGCTGGACACCCGCCGCAGCGGCAGCGTCCCGGCCAACGGCTCGGTGACGGTGACGGTCGCCGGGATCGCCGACACCAATCTGGGGACGGCGCTGGCCAACGTGACCGTGGTGGACGCCCGGGCGCCGGGACACGTCACCGCCGACGTGCAGGACCGCACGTCGGTGGTCAACTACACGACCGGCGACACCGTCGCCAACCTCGCCTACCTGCCCATCCAGAACGGCCGCACGGTCACCCTGTACAACCGCAGCACCGGGCCGATCGACCTGCTCGTCGACATCGCCGGCGAGTTCTACGCCAACAACGCGCAGCGTCCGGACGGGGTGCCGCTGTACGCCGGACGGTTCGTGTCGGTGCCGACGGCGCGGCTCGTCGACACCCGGATCAACCAGGGGGCGCCCGGGCCGGTGCCGTCGGACGGCTCGTTCACCGTCACCGTGCCGGGGTTGCCGGCCGACGCGACCGCGGTGGTGGTGAACCTGACGACGACCGAGGCGACCGCGCCCGGGTCGGTCGTGGCGTGGGCGACCGGGAAGCCGGAGCCCGCCACCTCCAACGTCAACGTCGCCGTCGGGCGGTCGGTGGCGAACCTGGCCATCGTGCCGGTCGGCGCCAACCGGTCGATCACCGTGCTGAGTCACAACGTCGGCCGGGTGCAGCTGATCGTGGACGTCGCCGGCTACTACGTCGGCGCCTGACCGCCCGGTCCGGTAACGGAATCGCCCGGCCGAGCGACGGGGGCGGCAAGCGCCGTTGCTCCGTCCCGGACCGTCCGGGCCGCCGGGGCCGGGGCGGACGGGGGCGGGGGATGTCCATCACCATGCGGCGGAGCGTCGGGGTGCTGACCGCGGCGGTGCTGGGTGCGGCGACGCTGGCGGTGCCGAACACCGCGGCGGCGGCTCCCGGACCCACCGGGGCCGGGGAGCTGCACCTGGTCACCCCGACCCGGATCGTCGACACCCGGATCGGGCTCGGACACCAGGGGCCGCTCGGGCCGGACGAGATGATCCCGGTCGATCCGCGGGAGTCCGTGCCGGTGGTGGGCGGGCTGGTGAACGCCTACGTGGTCAACGTGACCGTGGTGGACCCGACGGCGCCGGGCAACATCGAGCTGGTGCCGTGGACGGGGCCGGTGGTGCCGGAGTCCCGGAGCTCCGACGTGAACTTCGCGCCGGGACGCACGGTGGCCAATCTGGCGACGCAGCAGGCGATCATCCAGGACATGCGGCTGGGGCTGATCAACCGCAGCACCGGTCGCAGCCAGGTCGTCGTCGACGTCGTCGGTTACTACAGCTACGGGTCGGCGCCGCAGAGCCCGGGCATGGCGGCCACGGCCCCGTCGTTCCTCTCCGGGCGGGTGCTGGACACCCGCACCACCCAGCGGGTCCCGGCGGGCGGCTCGGTCAGGGTGCCCGTCAGCGCCGCCGGCCCGGTCGTGGGCACCGCGGTCGGCAACCTGACCGTGGTGGACGCCGCGGCCCCCGGGCATCTGACCACCGATCCGGCCGACACGACGTCGGTGCTGAACTTCCAGACCGGCGACACCAACGCCAACAGCGTCTACCTGCCCATCGCCACCGACGGCACGGTCACCCTGTACAACCGCAGCACCGGCTCGGTCGACCTGCTGCTGGACCTCGAGAAGGGCTTCTACCGCGACGACGCCCCGCGTGCCGGCGCGACGCCGCTGTTCCCCGGCCGCTTCCACACGGTGCCGTCGCAGCGGTTGCTGGACACCCGGATCGGCCTCGGCGCCAGCGGGCCGGTGGCGGCCGACGGCTCCGTCTCGGTGACCGTCCCCGGGCTGCCGGACGGCACCACCGCGGTCGTGGTCAACCTGACCGCGACGGAGGCGACCGCGCCCGGCGCGGTGACCGCGTTCGACGCCGGGACCGCCGAGCCGGGGACGTCCAACGTCAACGTCACCCCGGGCCGGTCGGTGGCCAACCTCGCCGTCGTCCCGGTCGGCGCCGACGGGACCATCACCCTGCACAGCCACAACGTCGGTCAGGTGCAGCTCATCGTCGACGCCGTGGGGGCCTACATCGGGGCGTGAGCGGGGCCGGCGGGGTGCACTCGCGGCCGCGCGTGCCCGCGGCCCCGTTCTCCCGCGGCCCCGTTCGTGCGCAGAAGCCGAACGACTGTGAATCCGCCCAGCCTGCAGGGTCGGCTTCGTCGCAGTCGTTCGGCTCCTGTCGGGGGTGTGGACAGGGGCCGGTCACCGGTCGGCCGCGGTGTCACGCTCGGGCCATGACGGGGGACGGCATGGTGGTGACGCGCCGCGAGGCGCTGGTGCAGGGGTGGGACGACCACCGGCTGCGGCGGTCGGTCGCCGACGGGCAGCTGACGCGCGTCCGGCGGGGCAACTACGCCGGCGCCGACGAGCTGGCGGCGCTGGACCGGGTCCAGCGGCACCGCGCCGACGTGTCCGCCGCGCTCACGGCGCAGGACGCGGCCGGCGTGGTGAGTCATCAGTCGGCGGCGGTGCTGTGGGGACTCCCGGTCTGGGGCTGTGACCTGCGGACGGTGCAGCTGACCAAGGACCGGCGCAACGCCGGCCGCCGGTCCGGGCTGGTGCACGTCCACGGCACGCCGCTGGAGGCGGACGAACGCGGTGAGGTCGGGGGCGTGGCGGTCACGTCGGTGGCGCGGACGGTGGTGGACGTCGCGCGCCGTTCGGGGTTCGAGGCCGGAGTGGTGCTGGCCGACGCCGCGCTGCGGGACGGACTCACCACCGCGGACGAGCTGGCCGAGGTGGTGGGACGGGTGCGAGGTCGGACGGGGGCCACCGTCGCCCGGGGCGTGGTCGCGTTCGCGGACGGACGGGCCGAGAGCGTGGGTGAGTCCCGGAGCCGGGTCCTGATGCACCGCACCGGTGTACCGGCGCCGGAGCTGCAGGTCACCGTGTACCGCGAGGACGGCACGGTGGCCGGCCGGCCCGACTTCCGCTGGGGACGGTTGCTCGGCGAGTTCGACGGCGCGGTGAAGTACGGACGGCTGCTGCGGACGGGCGAGACGGCGGGGGACGCCGTGATGCGCGAGAAGCGTCGTGAGGACGGCCTGCGGGAGCTCGGTTTCGCGGTGATCCGGTGGGGCTGGTCGGACCTGGACCGTCCGGTCGAGCTCGCCACCCGGATCCTGGCTGCGGTCAGCCGGGCTTCGGCTTCATCGGCGGCGCGTCACGCCCCGGCAGAAGCCGAACGACCATGAGGACGCCGCCTCTGCAGGGTGGGCTTCTTCGCTGTCGTTCGGCTTCTGCGGGGAACTGGGTGCGCGGCGGAGACCCGAGGGAACAGAGGCCGCAGCTGCGACCGTCAGGAGTTGCGGCGCAGGAACGCCTCGAACTCGGCGCCGAGCTCGTCGGCGGTGGGGAGCGGGGCGTCCTCGGCGAGCAGGCCGCGGCCGCGGGCGGCGATGAAGCTGTCGTACTGCTCCTCCAGTGCGTGCACCACCCCGGCGACCTCGTCGGATCCGGCGACCTGGGCGTCGATGTCGTTGCGCACGGTCGCCGCGGTCTCCGACAGCTCGGTCGTCGGCAGGGTCAGGCCGGAGGTCCGGGTCAGCGCGTCGATGAGCTCCAGCGACGCGTCCGGGAACTCGGCGCGGGCCAGGTAGTGCGGCACGTGGGCGCTGAAACCGACCGCGTCGCGGCCCTTCTCACCGAACCGCAGCTCCAGCAGGCCGCCGATGTAGCCCGGCACCTGCATCGAGCCGGCCCAGAACGGCCGGGCACTGACCAGACCCTCCCGGGTGGCGTGCGCGGTCATCCCGGTCGGCCGGGTGTGCGGCACCCCGAGCGGGATCGCGTTCAGCCCGATCGTCATCCGCACCCCGAAACGGTCCGCGATCTGCCCGACCGCCTCGATGAAGCGCTCCCAGTAGGCGTCCGGCTCCAGCCCGACGAGCAGCAGGAACGGCGTGCCGTCGGCGTCCATCACCTGGTACAGCGTGATCCGCGGCGGCTCCACGGCGGTGAAGCGGTCCTGCTCGAACGTGAGCACCGGCCGCCGCGCCCGGTAGTCGATGAGCAGGTCGGCGTCGAAGGTGGCCAGCGTGAAGTGCTCCCGGGTGGCCAGGATGTTCTCCACCGCGAGCCGCACGGCGGAACCGGCGTCGACGAAGCCCTCCAGGGCGTGCACCAGCACCGGTTCGGCGATCAGCGCGACCCGCTCGTCCTCCAGGTGGAGTTCGTACAGGTCGCCGGGCTCGATGGACACGGTGTGGGGAACCTCCGGAGTCGGTGGCGAACGGGGCAGGGGGACGGGCGCGGCCCCGTCGGTTCACGGGGCGACAGGGACAACGCCGGTGGTGACCCGACCCATTCCCCATCATCGCGCATCCACCGCCGATCCATCGCCGACCGACCGTGCCGGCCCGGCCGGGGGCGGAACGTCAGCGGAAGACGACCGTGCGCAGCCCGTCCCGGAACACCCGGTCCTGCAGGTGCGCGACCAGCCCGTCCAGCAGCACCGACCGCTCGATGTCGCGGCCGCGGCGGATCATCACCGCGGGGGAGTCGGTGTGGTCGACGTGGATGACGTCCTGGGCGATGATCGGCCCGGCGTCGAGCTCGGCGGTGACGTAGTGGCAGGTCGCGCCGATCAGCTTGACGCCGCGCGCGTACGCCTGGTGGTACGGCCGCGCCCCGCGGAACGACGGCAGGAAGCCGTGGTGGATGTTGATCAGCAGCCCGTCCCAGGCCTCGCACAGCTCCGCCGGGACCACCTGCATGAACCGCGCCAGCACGATGGCGTCCGGACGGGCGTCCTCGGCGAGCCGGCGGATCTCGGCGAACGCGGCCGCCTTGCCGTCGGCGTCGGACGGCACCGGCACGTGCGCGAACGGGATCCCGAACATCCGGGCGACCGGTTCGAGGTCGGCGTGGTTGCCGATGACCAGCGGGATGTCGACGTCCAGCTCACCGGAGTGCCAGCGGCCGAGGATGTCGTACAGGCAGTGGCCCTCGCGGCTGACCAGCAGCACCATGCGCTTGCGGGCCGCGGTGTCGACCACCTGCACGTGGTCGGCGCGCAGACCCGCCGCGACCGCACCGAACCGTTCCCGCAGCTCGTCCAGCCCGAACGACAGCGAGTCGGCGCGGATCTCCTGCCGGGTGAAGAACCGGCCGCTCTCCTCGTCGGAGTGGTAGGCGGCGTCGACGATCCAGCCGCCGATCTCGGCGAGGAACCCGGTGATACCGGCGATGATGCCGGTCGAGTCGGGGCAGGCCAGCGTGAGGACGTACCGGCGGTCGGCAGGAGCAGTGGGAACGGACACGGTGGACCATCGTCCCACGTCGGACGGGTCAGTCCGGCGCGACCGCCGACCACGCGACGGTCAGCTCGCCCAGCCGGTGCCGGCGCGGCGTGGACAGCACGGGCCAGTCGGTGGCCACCGCCGCCGCCGCGGCCGCCCACCGCTGCCGCGGCCCGAACACCGCCAGCGGGGCCGCCGCGTCCCAGGCCGCGCCCAGTGCCGCGAACAGGGCGTGCACCGGTCGGCCGGGGACGTTGTGGTGGATGAGCGCCTTGGGCAGCCGCTCGGCGATGGTCCGCGGGTGGTCCAGGTGGCGCACCGAGCACGCCAGCGTGAGGCTGACCGGGCCGCCGCCGTCCAGCAGCACCCAGCTGCCGATCCGGCCGATCTCGTCGCAGGTGCCCTCGACGAGCAACCCATCCGGCGCGAGCCGCGCGCACAACTCCGCCCAGGCGACGGCGGCCGCGGTTTCGTCGTACTGCCGCAGCACGTTCATCGCCCGCACCAGCTGCGGGCGCCGCCCGGCCAGATCGAAGCCGCCGCGGGCGAAGTCCAGCCGCGGCGGGTCCGCCACGGCCACCCCGGCGGCGACCCGGTCGGCGTCGATCTCCAGCCCCAGCACCCGGGTGCGGGGATGCCGGCGTTGCAGGCGGCCGGCGAACTCGACGGTGGTCACCGGGGTCGCGCCGTAACCCAGGTCGACGGCGAGCGCGTCGCCCACGCCCAGCGCGGTCGCCGTCCGCGGGTGCTCGACGATCCACAGGTCGTTGCGGCGCAACCGGTTCGGATGGGTGGTGCCGCGGGTGGGGACCCCGAGGGTGCGCGCGCGGCCGGCCGCGTACCGGCGCACCCGGGGTGGCGGCGGGGCGGGACTCACCCCTCGAGCTGCTCCCGGGTGAAGGCCTCCTCGCGGTCGAGCAGTGCACCGACCTGCTCGACGACGACCTTCTCGATCTTCCCGCCGAACAGCGGGATCGGCACCGTGGCGGCCGCGTTGACGGTCAGCAGCGAGCCACCGTTCGGGTCGTCGGACAGCGTCATCGTGCCGGTCATCGATGCCGGCGCCCCGTGCACGGTCACCTTCAGGTCGGCGGTGTAGCCGTTGGCGGCCGGCCGCCAGCTCTCGGTGCGCTGGGTGGACAGGTCGCCGCTGATGAACGAGGGGACCGCGGCCGGCAGCGCCGACGCCGGGCTGCCCTGCCGGGTCACCCTCACCCCGCCGCCGTCGTCGGTACCGTCCAGTGCCA